>NZ_JBGBPT010000006.1:0-24817 GCF_041106355.1 Streptomyces sp. BF23-19
CCGCCCCGGCGGCGACGGGCGCGGCTTCGGCCTCGGCGGCGACGGGCTCGGCTTCGGCTTCGGCGGTGACGGGCTCGGCTTCGGCTTCGGCGGTGACGGGCTCAGCTTCCGCTTCGGCGGTGACCGGCTCGGCCTCGGCCTCGACCTCGGGCTGCTCCGCCTCGGCGGTGACGGGCTCGGCTTCCGCTTCGGCCGTGACGGGATCGGCTTCCGCCTCGACGGCGGCAGGCTCCGCCTCCGCCTCAGGGGCGGCGGGCTCGGCCTCGGCCTCGACGGTGACCGGCTCGCCCTCGGGCTGCTCTGCCTCGGCGGTGACCGGCTCGGCTTCCGCTTCGGCGGTGACCGGCTCCGCCTCGGCGGCTACCGGCTCGGCTTCCACTTCGGCGGCGGCAGGCTCAGCCTCAGCCTCCGCCTCAGCGGCGGTCTCGGCCTCGGGCTCGTCCTGCGCCTGCGGCGCGTCCGCCTCGGGCTGCTGCTGCTGCTCCTCCGCAGCGGGGGTCGCGTCCGCCTCCGGCCCGGTGGCCTCGGCCTCGGCCTCGGCCTGCTCCGATGCAACGGCGAGCGGCTCTGCCTCAGGAGCGTCCTGCGCCTGCGGCGCGGTTGCTTCGGCGGCAGCCGGTTCGGCATCGGTCGGCGCGGGCTCCGCCGGGGGTGCGGGGGTTTCTCCGCCGGGCTTCGCCGCAGGCGCCCGGCGGGCTTCCGGGACCGTCGGGTCCGCCGCCGGGGCGGGGGCCGTCAGGACCGTGCCCGGTTCGCGGTCGCGCGGGGAGGACTGCGGCGGAACCGTGGGGTTGTCGAAGGACGCCGCCACCAGATCGGCGGCGACGTCCAGAGGGGCCCGTTCCGCCTGGTTCGGGACAGCGGCCGAAGGGGTGTCCGTAGTCTCCGGAACGGAGTCCGCGGACCGTCCGAATACCTTGCGCAACAAGCTCCGAATACCCATGGGCCAGGCCTTTCGCATGTGTGCGTGCGTCATTTGTCCGTGCTGCGCGGATGATCCCTGCCCAGAGTGGACACGTAAGGTTATCGGCCGCCCGGCTGGATCTTCGGCAGGGGCGCCTTTCGTGGCGTCCGGCTCCCAATCACCCGTACACGCTGAGTGAACTGCCGCTCCGACGTGCCGGGTTCACCGACCGTTCATCCCCGCGCCGCCGCTTCGGCGCAACCCGGGCCTACCGTCGCGGCTGGATCGTACCGACAGGTTGTCGGCGCCCACGCAGCTACTCGGAGGACATTCGTGCGCAAGCTTCTGCCGTTCATCGGCAACCCGCATGGGAGCGGCCGGTCCGCTCTCACTTGTCGTTACCGCTGTGGCGACGCCTGCTTCCACGAGGTGCCGAACACGAGCGACAACGAGTACGTCGGCGATGTCATAGCCCGCGCCTACTCCCGCCGCGCGATGCTGCGTTCCGCCGCCGTCGTGACGGTCGCCACCGCCGCCGGGTCCGCCGTCGCGTTCAGCGGTTCGGGGCAGACCGCCAACGCCACCCCCTCCGCCGATGCCGCCGCGGCCGGCGCGGGCAAGGGTGGCGAGGCCGCCCGTGGTCTGCGCTTCAAGGCCGTCGCGCCGAACACCGACGACAAGGTCACCGTCCCCGAGGGCCACGAGCAGAACCTGGTGATCCGCTGGGGCGACCCGATCGTCAAGGGTGCCCCGGGCTTCAACCCCGACAAGCAGACGGCCGCCGCGCAGGCCGGTCAGTTCGGTTACAACAACGACTTCCTGAGCCTTCTCCCGCTCGGCGGCGACTACGAGCGCCAGCAGCTGCTCGTGGCCAACCACGAGTACACGGACGAGAACCTCATGTTCAAGGCGTACGACGCGAACAACCCCACCCGTGAGCAGGTCGAGATCGCGTGGGCCGCGCACGGCCTGTCGGTGGTCGCCGTCCAGGAGGACCACCGCAGCGGCAAGCTGACCGCGATCAGCCGCCACCAGCTCAACCGTCGCCTGCACACGACGAGCGAGTTCCGCCTGACCGGCCCCGCCGCCGGCAGCGCGCTCCTGAAGACCTCCGTCGACCCCACCGGCACCAAGGTGCTCGGCACGCTCAACAACTGTGCCGGTGGCACCACCCCGTGGGGCACCACGCTGCACGGCGAGGAGAACTTCAACCAGTACTTCGCCAACGCCGGCCAGGTCACCGACCCCGCCCAGGCCGCCCGCCTGAAGCGCTACGGCATGACCACCGGCGCCACCGAGCGCAAGTGGGAGCGGTTCGACAAGCGCTTCGACGTGGCGCAGGAGCCCAACGAGTCGCACCGCTTCGGCTGGGTCGTCGAGCTGGACCCGTACGACCCGAACTCGGTCCCGCGCAAGCGCACCGCGCTCGGCCGTTTCAAGCACGAGGCCGCGCAGCCCCGCCTGACCGAGGACGGCCGTCCGGTCGTCTACATGGGCGACGATGAGCGCTTCGACTACTTCTACAAGTTCGTCTCGTCGAAGCAGATGAAGAAGGGCAATTCGCGCGCCGCGAAGGAGCACAACCTCACGCTGCTCGACGAGGGCACCCTCTACGTCGCCAAGCTCACCGGTGACTCCCCGGCCGCCGAGCTCGACGGCACCGGCAAGCTCCCCACCGACGGCGAGTTCGACGGCTCCGGCGTCTGGATCAAGCTGGCCACCGGCAACGTCTCGCACGTCGAGGGCATGACCGCCGAGGAGGTGTACGTCTTCACGCGCCTGGCCGCCGACAAGGTGGGCGCCACGAAGATGGACCGCCCCGAGGACGTCGAGCCCTCCCCGCGCACCGGTCGCGTCTACATCGCGCTGACCAACAACACCGACCGGGGCAAGCCGGGCAAGGAAGGCGCCACCGAGGCGAACCCGCGCAACCTGAACAAGCACGGCCAGATCCTGGAGCTCGCCGAGAACTTCGACGACCCGGCGGGTGACGGGTTCGCCTGGCGGCTCTTCCTGGTCGCCGGTGACCCGAACGACCCGGCCACCTACTTCGCGGGCTTCCCGAAGGACAAGGTCAGCCCGATCTCCTGCCCCGACAACGTGGCCTTCGACCCGCACGGCAACCTGTGGATCTCCACGGACGGCAACCAGCTCGGCTCCCACGACGGTCTGTTCGGTGTCGCGACGGCCGGCGACCGCCGCGGTGAGCTGAAGCAGTTCCTGACCGTTCCGCGCGGCGCCGAGACCTGTGGCCCGCTCATCCAGGACAAGCGCGTCCTGGTCTCCGTCCAGCACCCGGGCGAGATCGACGGCGCGTCCGTCGAGAAGCCGCAGTCGGTGTGGCCCGACGGCCCCGGCAAGATCGTCCGCCCGGCGGTCGTGTCCGTGTGGCGCAAGGACGGCCGCAACATCGGTGTCTGACCGGACCAGTTGACCCTGGTGCTGTGACCGGAAAGGTCCACCGGGTCACGGCGCCCAGCACGGCACCTCGCCGCGTTGTCGGACCACGGAAGTACGTCCGGTACGGCGCGCGGCTCTCCGCCTTGCGATGCACCGCACCGGACACCGCGACCCGGCAAACCTCTCCGGCCACAGCACCAGGGGTGTGTTTCACGTGAAACACACCCCTAGGGCATGCGGGTCGCTCAACCGGCACAATGCGCTCAATCCCCCTCCGGCGTCCTGCCGACGGGAAGCCGGAGCGTCGTCACCGCGCCCCCGTCGGGCGCGTTGGCGAAGCCCACCACGATCTCCAGCACGGCCGCCTGCCCCATCACGATCGTCAGCCCCAGGCCGTGACCGCGCCCGCGGCCCGGGTCCCCGGTACGGAACCGCTGCGGTCCCCGCTCGATCAGCTCGGGCGGGTAGCCGGGCCCGTGGTCGCGGACCACCACCACCGGCCCTTCCACGGTCACCTCGACCGGTGGCCTGCCGTGTTTGCCGGCGTTGACCAGCAGGTTGGCCAGGATCCGGTCGAGGCGCCGGCGGTCGGTGACCACCACCGTGTCCCGCACCACCCGTACCGAAGGAGCCGGTCCGGCATCCGGTGCTGCCCCGCTCCCCGCGGCGGCGGCCGCTGCGACCGCCCGCTCGACAGCCCGGCCCAGCTCCACCCGCGTGAGGTCGGCCCGTTCGACGCCCGAGTCCAGCCGGGAGATCTCCAGCAGGTCCTCGGTCAGCAGGTGCAGGGCCCGCAACCGGTTGTTGATCATCTCCTTGGGTCGGCCCTCGGGGAGCAGCGCCGCCGCGGCCAGCGAACCGGTGAGCGGGGTCCGCAGCTCGTGGGCGACGTCCGCCGTGAAGCGTTTCTCGGCCTCCAACCGGCCCTGGAGCGAGCTCGCCATCGAGTCCAGCGCGTGCGCCACGTCCCGTACCTCGTCGCGGGAGCCGCCCGGCCCCGGATCGTCCCCCTCGCCCGGGAGGTTCACCCGGGCGTCCAGGTCCCCGGCGGTGATCCGGCGGGCCACGGCGGCCGTGGTCGCGAGCCGCCGGCTGATCCGGTCGGCGAGGAAGAGGCCCGCCAGCGCCACCAGCCCGGCCGCGAGGATCGCGGAGGCGAGGATGGCGGTGTCGATGTCCCGCAGCCGGTCGCGGGTGCTCCCGAAGGGCAGCCAGACGGCGAGGGCCTTGTCGTCCGCGGGTCCGGCCGCCCACATGACGGGCTTCCCGCCCTGCACTCCGACGATGCTGCCGGTCTGTCCGCTCGCGACCAGCTCGCGCAGTCGCCGGGGGAGGTCGGGCGGGTCGAACACGGCGTTCACGTCGCCGTGCGCGGTGCCGTACTCGTAGTGGCCCAGGGCGTGGTCCAGCTCGGTGGCGGCGGCCTTGCGCACCTCCCCGACCATCTGCCGGGCGACCACGTTGTGCACCAGGATGCCGAGGGCCGCGGCGACCATGCAGCACACCATGGTGGTCGTCAGCGCGATCTTCCAGCGCAGGCTGCTCAGCGCGCGCATCGCGCCCCGTCCCCGCTCGCCGCGAACGGGGTGAGCCCCGGGCAGTCGTCGAGGGTGAGCTGGGACAGGTTCATGATCCCGGCCTTCGGGTCCCAGACGTAGTCGGAGACGGCCACGTAGGCGGGGTTCGTCGTGGGCTCGCGGACCGCCAGGTGCTCGGCGGCCACCTCGACGCCCTCCAGCACCCCGCGGCGGGACAGGATCCGCGCGATGTTCCCGTCGTCCTGGACTGTGTAGACGCGCAGCTCGCTGACCTGGCCGTCGATGTCCAGGGCGGTGATGAGCTCCTCCCGGCCGTTGCCCGTCAGGTCGTGCAGGACCGCGGGGCGCACCGGGCAGTCGGGGCCGCCGTCCACAGCCTGTGTGCAGAGCGCGAGCCGCTGGACGGCGCGCGGGTCGACGAGCCGGCCGGTCCCGCCGTCCTGCTCGGCGGCGGAGGTGACGTCGGCGCGGACGACGGACAGCGCGTCCACCCCGCGCATGCTCAGGTCCGTCACCTTGGGGAGCCCGGGGACCACGGCGGCTGTGCCCGGCTTCTGGTCCGGGGCGGGCGGGTCGGGGCGGATGCCCTTCCACAGGCTCTTGGGGGCGTGCACCGTGCCGAGGTCGCCGTCGTTCTGCAGTCCCTCCACATCGGCGCACCCCGCGAGGAGTACGGCGAGGACGATCACGGCGGGGACGCGGCGCATGCTCCGATGCTGCCCCGTCCGCTCCCGCCCGGCCCGGGAGACGACCCATTCGGGGGACGCCGGTCCCGGGCGGGCCCGCGGCGGGTCAGGACTCCGGCCGGGCGATGGCCAGGGCCGCCGCGATCTCCTGGTGGACGGGGGCCAGCACGCTGCTCCCCGCGCCCGCCGGCTCCGCGTCGTCGACCCGTACCGGGACGGTGCTGCTGCGCACCCGGTCGGCCAGGTCGTGGAGCCGACGGGCGATCGACTCGACCTCACCGGCGGGGGGCGGGGCCGCGCCGTGGTTGACCCGGACCCGCGCGGCGGTGGTCGCGTCCACGATCCGTTCGACGGCGACCACCAGCGGCCACCAGGCGGCGGCCCGCGGCCCGGTCGGCGGCGGCTCGGTCAGCGCCCGCTGGAACTCGCTGCGCACGCCCGACAGGTCCCGGTAGATGCGCCGCCGGGCCTGGAGGCGGGCGGTCCGGGCCGCGGCGAACGCGGCCTCGTCGGCGACCGGGGCGAAGGCCCGTTCCACGTAGCGGGCGGCGTCGTCCACGGTGTCGGCGAGCCGGTCCCCGATCCGGGTGTGCCAGCTCTCGGGCCACAGCAGGTACCCGAAGACGAGGGTGATGGCGCAGCCGATCAGGCTGTCCACCAGCCGGGGCCGGATCAGGTCGAAGCCCTGGTGGTTGAGCAGGTCCGAGAGGAGCAGGATCACCGGGGTGATCGCGGCGGTCTGGAAGGCGTACCCCTTGGCGGAGAAGGCGGGGATCAGCCCGGCGAGCACCACCATCACCGGGACGTCCCACCAGCCGCGCGGTACCTCGGAGAGCACGGCGGCCGCGATGACCAGCCCGCCCGCGGTGCCGAGCGCGCGCAGTACGGCCCGGGAGAACACCGAACCGAAGTCGGGCTTGAGGACGAAGGTGACGGTCAGCGCGACCCAGTAGGAGCGCTCGACCTCGATCACCGATACGAGGGACTGCGCGATCCCGATGCACAGCGCGAGCCGCAGCCCGTACCGCCAGGAGGCCCGGGACAGCATCACGTCGCGGACCGCGCGACGGGCCCGCACCCGCAACGCGGCGGGCCGGCCGAGGCGGTCGTCGACGTTGTTCAGGTCGGGTTCGGCGATGTGCACGATCTTCGCCGCGTGGCGCAGGGCCGCGTCGACGGCCCGTTCGGCCGGGGTGTGCGCGGCGGGCAGCTCCAGTACGGGGGCCACGGTGCGGCCCTCCTCGACGGCGTCGGCCAGCTCCCGTACGGCCGCCGGGATCTCGGGGGGCAGCGGCCGGCCGCGCAGGTGCGCGGCCGGCGCGGCCTCCACCAGCGGGATCACCACGTTGAGCTGGGCCAGCAGCCGTACCAGGGAGGGGCTGCGCCCGTGCACCCGGGCCCGGCGGCCGAGCACGAGGTCGTAGGCGTGGTTGATGGCCTGGGTGACCTCCTGACGGCGTTCCTCGTAGCGGGCGCCGGGGCCGCCGGCGGCCTCCAGGGCGTCGGCCAGGGCCCGGTAGGTGTCGGCCACGGCGGTGCGCTCCGGCTGCCGGCGGCGCAGCGGCCAGCCCAGCAGGGTCAGCGCGAGGACGAACAGCCCGCCCGCGGTCAGCAGCAGCGGGGCGGTCCACCAGGGCTCGGGCAGCGGCAGCCCGGCGCCGATCACGGCGTTGAGCAGGAGCAGCAGTCCGGACACGGAGGCGACCGTGCCGATGGAAGAGATCATCCCGGAGACGAGGGCGATGAGGGTGAGCGCTCCGACGGCCAGCCAGCCGTGCCCGTAGACCAAGGTGCCCAGCGCCACTCCGACGGCGCCGACGAGCTGGGGGACGGCGATGTTCAGGACGCGCATCCGGTAGGCGTCGGCGGTGTCGCCGAGGACTCCGGCCAGGGCGCCCATGGAGGCGAGCGCGCCGTATTCGGGCTCGTCGAGGGCGAAACCGACGGCGAGCGGGACGGACATCGCGATCGAGGCCCGGGTCACGGCGGCCCACGGGATCGGTACCGTGCTGGGCTTCAGCCCACCCAGCAGCCAGGAGGGCGGAGCCAGCGGAAGGTGCCGGGCTCTGCGCGACGATATGTGTTCGGTGCGTTCGGTGCTCATTCCCGCTTCCGTGCCCGCCGCTCGCGATTCGGTTCTTCTGGGATCTTCTGCATGCTTCTGTGCCTGTTGGTACCTTCCGAGCTTATGGGGTGCGGCGTAGTCGGCCCATCACCCATGCGGCGAGTACGGCGGCGAGCCCGATCGCCAGCACCACCCAGGAGGTGGTGCGCAGATACGCGGTGAGGGCGTCGTAGACCGCCCCGGCGGCGGGCCGGTCGATGTCGGCGGGCAGATCGTCCAGGGTGAGCCGGCGGCACACCTCCACCGTGAGCCACAGAAGTCCGGCCCCGACGGCCAGTCCCGTTCCGGTGGCCATGACGGCGCGCCGCCGGTGGACGGCGACGGCGATGGCCGCCGCGGCCAGGAGCACGGTCAGCACGGGGAGCCAGACGCCCGCGACTTCGAGCATGTGGAAACCCTTCCGGAGAGCGGCGAGGTTGTCGTACTCCATGACCTTCACGGTCAGATGCGTCACCGGGATGCGGTCGGCGAACGGCACCTCGTCGGCGACGAGGTCGCCCCTGACCTGGGCGATGACGGGCGCGAGGTCGATGGTGAGGGCGTCGCCGTGGCCGGTGGTGAGGGCGTCGAGGAACGCGGCGTGGGCGGCGCGGTTGGCCGCGTCCCAGGCGGTCCGGTAGGCGGAGGTGCCGGCGAAGGAGTGCAGGGCCTCGCCGAGCAGGGTGTCCAGGCCGATCTGGAAGGGGCCCGCGTCGATCTGTCCGGCCAGGGCGCGCGTGACCTGCGTGACGACGACCTCCTGCACCTTCGGGTTCTCGGCGAGGGGGGACATGGCGGCGGTGTACCGGTCGGCGTCGCCCAGCTCGCGGTCGGCCCAGTACGCGACGGCGCTCGCGGGCACCAGAAGGGCCACGAGCACGATGAGTACCGTCGACAGGATGGTGCGCACGTCACCAGGGAATGCGGCCGCGGGGCCGGGCGCGAGCGGTGTTGCTGCGGGCGGGTGGTGGGCCGTCCGCGGGCGTGGCATCCTTGCGCCGATAATCCTGGACATCTAATATCCAGAATATGAAGATGAGCGAGGGCGTCGAGTGGGCGCTGCACAGCTGCGTCAACCTGGCCTGGAGCGGTCCGGACCGGGCCGTGTCGGCCGCGCGTCTCGCCGCGTGGCACGACCTGCCGGCGGCCTACCTCAACAAGCAGCTCCAGGCGCTGGCCCGGGCGGGCATCGTCACCTCCACCCCCGGCCCCCGGGGCGGCTTCCGGCTGGCCCGCCCGCTCGACGCCATCTCGCTCATGGACGTGGTCGCCGCCGTCGAGGGGCCCGAGGAGGCCTTCCGGTGCACGGAGATCCGGCAGCAGGGTCCCGGCGCCGGCGAACCGGCGGACTCCGCCCCGGAGAGGGACGCCGCCGACTGCGCCATCGCGCACGCCATGACCCGGGCCGAACTGGCCTGGCGCAGGGCACTGGCGGCCCAGAACCTCGACGAGATCCGGCAGCAGGCCGAACGGCAGGCCCCCGAGGCCCCCGAGCGGCTGCGCGCCTGGCTCGCCGCGCGGTAGCCGCACCACGGCGCACCACGGCACGGCGCACCGCACCGCACGTACGGACACGGAAACGGAAACGGAAACGGACCAAGGGAGCTCGGCATGACGCGCAGCATCATCAACCCGGCAGGACTCCACACCCCGACCGGCTACGGCTACAGCCACATCGTCTCCGCCCCCGGCGAGCAGGTGTTCATAGCCGGCCAGTACGGCTCCGACGAGCACGGCCACGTCGTCTCCGAGGACTTCGCCGACCAGGTCGAGCGGGCCTTCGCCAACCTCCGTACCGCCCTCGCGGCCGTCGGCCTCGGTCCCTCCGACGTGGTCCGCATCGGCACCTACATCGTCGGCCACGACCAGCGGAAGCTGGAGATCCTGCTCGAGCGGCTGCACGCCACCTGGGGGACCGAGCTGCCCGCCCAGACCCTGATCGGCGTCGCCGCGCTCGCCCTGCCCGACATGCTCTTCGAGATCGACGCGGTGGCCGTGCGCACGCCCTGACCACTGATCCACTTGCCGGTCGGGGGCGGCGGGTGTGCCCTGGATGATGGGAGAGAGGAGCCCGTCATGGCACATGCGGCACCCACCGCCCTCGGGCGGCGCCGGCAGAGCGCGAGCAAGACCCACCTGCACAAGAGCGCGTTCGTGGGGCCTGTGCTCCTGGGACTCGTCTACGGATTCTGGGCCGCCTTCATCGAGCGCCAGGCGGGTCCGGTGACCACGGCCAACGTCTTCTACGGGATCCTGTGCGGCGTGATCTTCGCAGGGATCATGTTCGGCCTGGCCAGGGTCGGGCCCCGGATGATGCGCGAGGTCCACGCCGCCGCCTACGGAGCCTTCGGCGGCATCGCGGTGGGCTATCTGCACAGCCTCACCGACCAGTCGATCCTCAAGTCCGTGGTGGTGGGCCTCGCCGTCGCCGCGGGTGTCGGTGCCGCGGCGTTCTACCGCTACTACACGCACGAGGACTGAGCCGGTCGCACGGCCGGGACGGACAGGAGCGCCGGTACCCCCGGCGCTCCTGGCGCGCGCGTGCGCGCGGTTCCTACGCGGCCGAATCCGCGGGGGCGGTCCGCTGCGGTTCGCTCTCGGCTTCGACGGACGTGGCCGTCGCTGTGGCTGTAGCGGTGGCCGTGGTCTTCGCCGACGAGGCCGACGAGGCCGACGCGGCCGGCTCGGTCTGCCGGACCGGCGGGGAGAACCGGGTGACCTCGGCGCGGAGCATGGCGTTCAGTGCGGCGTACGGGTCGATGGGCATGGCGGAACCTCACGGTGCTCAGGGGGGTGTGGGGGCTGCGTCCGGACCTCGGTCCGCTCAGCAGCGCAGCACCACACTCCGCACCGTCCGCCGGGACAGGGCCGGTTCGGCCGCCTCCGCGGCAGGCGAGCATGCCGGGGCGGCCGGGTGTTCCACGTGAAACACCGCGAGCGGTGCCCGCCGTACGCCGGGCAGTCCGCGCGTGATCGTCCGTACGGCCGCCCGTGCCTCGGGATCGGGGGCCGGGGCCGGATCGGACGGGCCCTCGCCGGGCTCGGGGGACTCGGCGGGGGCGCCCGGCGCGGCAGGCACGGCGGGCGCGGCGGAGGCGGGGCGGAACTCGGCGGCCGCGGCGCCGCCCGGCCCGGCCCCGAAGACGCACAGCAGCACGACACAGACCACGGTCAGGGCCCTGGCCGGTGCCGAACGCGCGTGGTGCCTCCCGCTCATGCGAGGGGTGTGCCCCGCCACGCCGGGAGACTCCCGGACGGACACCGAGAAGCCCCCGACCGGGGGACGAAGACACCCCCCACGGCTGACAGAACGCCCCGGACCGGTGGGTTCAGCGGGTGCGGCGCTGCCCGGTCAGCCGGGCCAGCACGGCGGTCTCGCCGCCGACCAGCCGCAGTTGGGCCCGGCCGGGCGGGCCCTCGTGGCCGGAGGACCTGCCGGGTGAGATCCGTACGACGGTGAACACGGCGGTACGGCTGTCCGCGCGGGGGATCTCGATGGTCCGGCCCCGACGCAACTTGCCGAGGCGAAGTCCTTCCACGGTCACCACCGCGGTCCCGGCCGCACCGGGCGCCGGCCCCCCGGTGTCCCAGGCGATCTCCTCCCGGTCGCCGTTCAGCGGTACGTCCACGCCCAGGCTCGGGATCCGCAACCGCAGCGGCCGCGCGGCCCGCAGAGGCCCGCTGACCTCCCGCAGCGGCCCGGGGGCGGTCCTCGGCGACCGGGCCCCCGTGCCGGGGGTGTGCTCGCCGGACTGCTCCAGCTCCCGTACCAGACGGCGGTGGCCGGACAGCCCCAACGCCCGCGAGGGCAGCGCGTCGTCGGTGGTCACGGCCGTGGGTCGGGCCCCCTCGGTCCGTTGCAACACCGCGATACCGGTGGACAACAGAACCACCGTCAGCGCGGCGACGGCCCACTTGGCGCGGGGCATGGGATTCCCTCCTGTCCGGCTCGGGCGGCCGGGGTCATGTGAGCAGTGGACACTTCCTCTGCCCATCGGCACCCCGTGCAACACGGTGGACTGACATCGCGTCACGGGCGTGTCGTCGCCCGATCGGTGAGTCTTCGCAGTTCGCGAAGGGTCCACCCGCCGGATCCCCGCCGTGGCTCCCATGCGCCCGAACGGGTGAGAGTCCGACCTAGCCGCACATGACGACGGCGGCCGTGCCCGCACCCATCAGCGCGCCGGCCAGATGCATGGCCGGGTGGCCGTAGTCGCCGTACCAGAGGTGGCGGGCCAGGCCGCCGAGCGCGGCCAGCGCGGCGATGATCCCGATCTGACCGAAGAGCGTGACGGCGCAGCAAGGGGCCAGGAGCAGCAGGAACGAGTTGAGCCAGAACGGGGCGGCGCCCGTCCAGCCCCGCCATTCCCTGATCGCCGTCGCCATGTACTACCGGCCCCCTCGTGCTCAACTGGTCGGCTGCACAGCCTCCTTGGGTGCGCGGGCGGGCACAAGGGCTCGTTCGGCTAGAAAACCGAAAGCCAGGCCGAAAGTAGTCCACAGTGCCGTCTGGATGGCCAGGGACACGAGGCGGAACTCCCAGATCAGCGCTGCCGGGAAGCCCGCCGGGACCTCGTTGGTGCCGGGCAGCAGGGCGTATGCGAGGCCGATGGCCAGGACGAAGGCCGCGCCGGCGACGATCGACGCGTTCCAGTTGCCGAGCCTCGGCGCGAGCCGCCGGCCCAGGATCAGCGCGCCGGCCGCCAGCAGCACGCTCAGGGCGATCATGAGGAGGTAGAGGGCGGTCCGGCGGGCGGCGGTCCCGGGGTCGCCCACGGCGGGGGGATTGGCGGGGTACTTGAAGAACGGCACCAGCGTCACGGTGACGTACAGGGCCCCGGTGACCAGGGCGGCCGTGGCCCGCGGGCCGAAGCGGCCGATGCGGCCCAGGGCGAAGCAGTAGACCAGCGCGGCGATGCCGCCGAGCGCGACCGCGTAGAGCAGGACGCCGGTGCCGAGTCCGGCCGTGGCCTGGAGGGCCCGGCTGACGGGCGCGTCCTCGCCGTGGTCGTGACCGGCCGCGGCGGCTTCTTCGATGGCGATCGCCGCGTCCACCTTGGACTCACCGAGGAGGTAGGCGACGAGGAAGGCGGCCACGCCGGCCAGCAGGCCGGCGAGCATGCCGCGGATGAGCAGGGTGCGGGGGGAGACCCCACCCGGAGAAGTGGAAGTCATGGTTCGTCTGTTCCCTTGCTGAGACGTCGGTCGGTGGCAGGGGAATCAGTGGCAGGGGAAACCGAGCAGGTGGCGGCCGTCGTGCAGCCACTCGTGGACGGTCTCCCCTTCGAAGACCGAGGTGGCGCCCTGCTCGGCGCCGACGAAGTACAGCAGGACGAGCATGAGGATGCCGACGAACACGGCCCATGGGGCCAGCGCGGAGAGTGAGATGGGGGCGATGACGGGTGAGTTCGTCGTGGGCACGGCGGAGTGGGCCATGGCAGAACCTCCAGAGGGAACACGCGTCCCGGTCAGTGGTGCTCGCTACGACGGTGGCGGGTCTGACTTTCCTCCCCCTCGAGGAGGTTTCACAGTGGCGCGACCGTGCCGGATTCTCACCGTGCTTCCGTCGTTCCGTCGTAAGTCAATTGAACCATTTGTGACCGTACCGCGCTTACGCTCACCTTATGAAGACCCCGTTGGTACGAGTTCGACTGGTCAGCTTCCCTCTGGACGCAGCCGCCCGTCAGGGCCGCTTCGGTCACGCGCGGCCGTGCCCCGGTCACGAGGGGCTGCGCGGACCGGCCACGGGTGAGTGGGCAGGGCAGACCCTGGACGAGGTGGTGGGCCGGGATCCGGCCGCGGTGCACGCCTGGCTGACGGATCCGGCGTACGCGCCACCGGGCGGGGAGTCCGTGGACGCGTTGATCGCCCGCGTCGGGGCGGAGCTGGCGGGCCTGGCCGAGGGTACGCACCGGGTGGTGGTCGAGCAGGCCGTCGTGCGGGCGGCCGTGGTGCACGCCCTGGAGCTGCCCGCGGCGGCCTTCTGGCGGCTCGACGTCCGGCCGGAATCGGTGACCACCCTCACCGGGCGGGCGGGGCGCTGGAACCTCCTGGTCGGGCAGCCGCAGGACGGGCAGCCGACGGTCGGGCAGCCGCAAGGCGGGCAGCCGTAGCCGTAGCCGCGGTAGGTGAAACCATTCGGCCCGGACCCCGCGACGCGGTCCGGGCCGAACTGACGCCGACAGGTGCGTTACGCGACGATCCAGTCGGACGTCGCGATCACCGGCTGCACGCCGTCACGGTGGATGGTGCCCTCGATCAGGCCGTACATGCGGTCGGCCGCGAAGTAGACCTCGTTGTCGTTCTTGAGGCCGAAGGGCTCCAGGTCGACGAGGAAGTGGTGCTTGTTGGGGAGGTTGAGGCGCACCTCGTTGACCTTGGGGCAGTTGTCGAGCACGCGCTCGGCCATCTGGTTCAGGGTCTGCTGCAGCGAGTACGAGTACGTCTCCGCGAAGGCTTCCAGCATGTTCTTGCGGACCTTCTTGTACGCCTGGTCCCAGTCGTGACCGGCGTCGTCGGCGGCCAGCGCCGAGTGCGCCCAGCGCGCGGTGACCTTGGTCGCCAGGATGCGGTCGTACGCCTCCTGCAGGGTCGTGTACTTGTCCTTGATGTAGCCGTGGAACTCGGAGTTCGTCGAGTTCATCACCGTCAGGTCCTTCAGACCCGAGATGACCTGCAGGCCGGTCGTCTCGCTGTAGGTGATCTGCGCGGTGCGCACCTCCTGGCCCTTGCGGACGAAGGAGTGCTGCTCCTTGCGCGTGGGGACCGGAATCCGGTCCCACACGTACTCCTCGATGCGGATCTGGGCCTCGCGGATCGGCTGCTGCGAGGAGACGAAGTGCTTGGCGAGCAGGATGCCGAAGGCCTCGGGGGAGTCGATGCCGTGCTCCTTGCCGAAGGCGTACACCGTGTTCTTGGTGGTGTCGGTCGGCAGGCAGTTGGCGTTGTCGCCGGTGAGGTGGACATCGCGGAATTCACCGCGGAGCGCGACCGAGACGTTGAGGTCGCGGATCTCGTGCCAGGAACCGTCGCCGCCCTTGCGGGTGACCTTCACGATGCGGTTCTCGGCCTTGCCGTACTGGTTCTGGGCCAGGACGTGCTTGCTCATGCTGTCTTCCTTCGGGTACTCGGGAACACGGAGTCCGGTCGTCTGGATCCCGTACGCCCGGCGTCCAGCGCCCGCCCGAATCAAGGACGTCCCGCTCCCCGCCGTTCGGCCCCTCGGCGAGGGACCGCCCCGGGCCTGACGTGCATCCCGGTTCGTAGGTGCTTGGCCTGTTGTGTGTCATACGGCCTGCACGGATTGCAGCATGTGTACGAGGGGTTGATCCCCGTACAAATCCTCCGAACACCAGCACCCACGCCTTGGGCGACCCCACAGAACCGCAGGTCAGACGGTGTGTGCGTCCGCCACGGAGAGGGCCTCGTCGAGGATCCGCAGCCCCTTGGCCACGTCGTCCGCCGAGATGTTGCACGGCGGTGCGATGTGGATGCGGTTGCCGGCGATCAGCGGCCAGAGCCCGCCCTTCTTGCAGGCGGCCCCGAACTCGGCCATCGGGGCGTTCTCCGCACCGGAGGCGTTGTACGGGACCAGCGGCTCCCGGGTCTCCTTGCTCCGTACGAGCTCCAGGGCCCAGAAGGTGCCGAGCCCGCGGACCTCGCCGACCGAGGGGTGCCGCTCGGCGAGCGCGCGCAGGCCGGGGCCCAGCAGGTCGGCGCCGGTGCGGGCGGACTGCTCGACGATGCCCTCCTCCTCCATGACGCCGATCGTCGCCACGGCGGCCGCGCAGGCCAGCACGTGCCCGGAGTACGTGAGCCCGCCCGGGTAGGGCCGGCGGGCGAAGGTCTCGGCGATGGCGGCCGAGATGGCGACCCCGCCGAGCGGGAGGTATCCGCTGGTCACGCCCTTGGCGAAGCAGATCAGGTCGGGGGTCACGTCCCAGTGCTCGGAGGCGAACCACTTACCGGTGCGCCCGAAGCCGACCATGATCTCGTCGAGGACGAAGACGATGCCGAAGCGGTCGCACAGCGCGCGGACGCCGGCCAGGTAGCCGTCCGGGTGCACGAGCACGCCCGGGGCGCCGCCGACGGTCTCCAGGATGATCGCGGCGATGGACTGCGGCCCCTCGAAGACGATGGTGTCCTCCAGGTGGCGCAGGGCCCGCTCGCACTCCTCGGCCTCGGTCGCCGCGTAGAAGGGCGAGCGGTAGGCGAACGGTCCCCAGAAGTGCACGACGCCGGCGGTCGCGGAGTCGTTGCCGAAGCGGCGGGCGTCGCCGGTCAGGTTGATCGCGGTGGAGGTGGCGCCGTGGTACGAGCGGTACGCGGACAGCACCTTGGGCCGGCCGGTGTGCAGCCGGGCCATGCGGACGGCGTTCTCCACGGCCTCGGCCCCGGCGTTGGTGAAGAAGATCTTGTCGAGGTCGCCGGGGGTGCGCTCGGCGATCAGCCGGGCCGCCTCGGAGCGCACGTCGACGGCGAAGCCGGGCGCGACGGTGCACAGCTTGGCCGCCTGCTCCTGGATGGCCGCGGTGACCTTCGGGTGCTGGTAGCCGATGTTCGTGTAGACGAGGGCGCTGGAGAAGTCGAGGAAGCGGTTGCCCTGGTAGTCCCAGAAGTACGAGCCCTCCGCGCCGGCCACGGCGAGCGGGTCGATGAGCTCCTGCGCCGACCAGGAGTGGAAGACGTGCTTCCGGTCAGCGTCTTTCACGGCGGCGAGGGCGGCGGCTTCTGCGTTCATGAAACGAGCGTAGTTGTCCGCGATGTGGACGGGCCGGGGGTCGTCCCGTCGGCACCCGCCGGCCCGCCCGGTCACGCACCCCGCCGGCCCGCCCCGCCGGCCCGCCCCTCCTGGCCGCGCCGGGTCAGGCCAGGGCCTCGCCGTACAGCCGGAACAGCCGGGGTCCCGTGGCGGGAGCGGCGGCCCCCAGCCGGGCCCAGGCCTCCGACGCCGCCGCCCGGGCCGTCGCGCCCGGCCACGGCTGCGGCAGCAGCTCCGGCGGGAGCAGCGGATCGGGGAGCATCGCGGCCGAGAAGGCCGCGGCCAGGGCCACGGCGTGCGCCAGCCCGGCGGGCAACCCGGGCTCGGCGGGCCGCTCCGCGAGCGCGCGGAGCTCGCCGTACCGCTCCGCGATCTCCGGCAGCGGCCAGAGCCGTTCCGCCAGGGCCCGCGGGTCGCAGGTCCCGCCCACCGCGAGGTCCCGGGTGCTCAGGCAGGTCAGTGCCTCCGAGAGGTCCAGATCCGCCGCGTGGGCCCGCACGTACGGGCCGATCGCGTTCGGCGTGACGTACAGCCCGCCCTGGACCGGCGCCGCCCCCAGCCCGGTCAGCGCGTCCCGCAGGGAGTCCCGAGCGGCCCGCGCGGATTCCGGTACGGCGAAGGCGAAGGCGTGCCAGAGCCCGTCCCACGGCTCCAGCCCCCGGTCCTGCCGGTAGGCGTGCCGGACGAACTCCACCTCCGGTACGAGGGCCGGCCCGGCCCCCGGCTCCGCCCCCGCCAGGCGCAGCACCGCCCGCCGGCCGCGCCCCTCCACCATGAACCGGCCCTCGGTCACCAGCCGCTTCACGCACAGCCGCACCTGCTGGTCGGTCATCCCGAGCAGCGCGGCGACCTCGTACAGCTCTTCGCCCGCGACCGTCCCGTCCTCCCGGACCAGCGCGTGCACCACCATCCGCGTGGGGATCGCGCTCATCGTGCGGCCACCTCCTTGTGCATCGTCGTCACGCCCCCGAATCCCAGCACGTCCCGCAGCCAGGGCGTGCGCCGCACCTGGACCGCCCGGAACCCGTGCCGCTCGTACAGCTCCCGGGCCCGCGGGTTCTCCGCGACCACGTCGAGCCGGATCCGCCGGCACCGCTGCTCCACGGCGATCGCCTCGATCTCCCGCAGCAGCAGCCCGCCGATGCCCCGGCTCCGCTCGGCGGGGTCCACGGCGATGCCGTCCATGACCAGCTCGCCGCGGGCCGGGGTGCGCTCCAGCAGGGCCAGCAGGAACACCCGGTACAGGCCCCGGACACGCCCGTACGTGGCCAGGACCGCGGCCGCGTCGCCGCCGACCAGGCCGCGCCCGGCCAGCTGGTAGCCCGCCACGCCGACCACCCGGCCGCCCGAGCCGTCCCCGCCGCCGGACAGCGCGGTGACGGCCCGGTCCGCGTGCAGGTGCCCGGCGATGAACCGGCGCCCGGCCTCCGGGGGTCCGAGCGCGCGGCCCAGCTTTCCCCCGAAGGCCTCCCAGTACAGCTCGGCGACGCGCGCGGCGGCCCCCTCGGGCAGCCCGCGCCGTACCTCCACGCTCTCCGTCGTCATACGCACAAGCCTAGTACGTTCATTGGCGATACGATCGTTTTTGATGTGAGCGAATAAATGAACGAGTGAACGAGTGAGCGAGTGAACGAGCCGAGGAACCCGGAGCCGCAGATGACCGAGACCCGCACCTCCCGCACCTCCCGCACCTCCCGCACCTCCCGCACGTCCCGCGCACTCCGCAGGGCGCTCCTGACCGTCCTCCTCCTGGCCCTCACCACCGCCCTGCTCCTCACCGGAGTCGTCCTGTGGCAGCACGACTACGGCCTCCACGAGGAGCGCGTCACCGTACCCGCCGCAGGCCATGACCTCCCCGGCGTGCTCGCCACCCCCACCGGCCAGGGCCGCGGACCCTTTCCGCTCGTCGTCCTCGTGCACGGCGACGGCGAGGTCGACGCCACCCACGACGGCTTCTACCGCCCCTACTGGGAGGCCTTCGCCCGCGCCGGATACGCCTCGCTCTCCCTCGACAAGCCCGCCGACTGGCTCGGCCAGACCATGGACGACCGGGCCCGCGAGACCGTCGACGCCCTCACCTGGGCGGCCCGCACCCGGCCCGAGATCGACCCCGCCCGCATCGGCCTGTGGGGCGCCAGCCAGGCCGGTTGGGTCATGCCCAAGGTGGTGGCGCGAGCTCCCGCCCCCGGGGTGCGCTTCGTCATCGCGGTCGGCACCGCCGTGAACTGGGAGCGCCAGGGGGAGTACAACCTGCGCGCCGAACTGCGCGCGGCCGGGGCCGACGCCGAGCGCACGGCGGCCGCCCTACGCACCCGGGAGGCCACCTTGGCGCTGCTGCGGCGCGGGGCGACGTACGAGGAGTACCGGGCGAGTCCGGGCGCCGACCGGGAACTCACCGCGGAGCGCTGGACGTTCATCAGCCGCAACCACACCGCGGACGTGACCGCGGACCTGCGGGCGATGCCGCCCGTGCCGGTGCTGTTGATCTCCGGCGCCGACGACCTGAACGTGGACGGCGCCGAGACCGAGGCGCTCCACCGGAGCGTCCTCGCGCCCGGCACCCTCACGGTCCACCGTTATCCGGGAGCGACCCACGCCCTGCTGCGCACCGAGGTCGAGCGCTCCTCCTGGCGGTTGACCCTGACGGCCGTGTTCGCCCCGCGTGCGCTCTTCCCGCCCGGGCTGCTCGTCGACCAGCAGCGCTTCCTGGAGGAACTCAGCCGCCCAGCGTGAGCCGGGCCAGTTCCCGCACGGCCGCCGGGCCCGAGGTGTCGACCTCGTACTCGTACTGCTCGTGCGCGTACTCCTCGTACCCGTCGTGGCCGAGCGCGGCGCGCGCCGCGGCCTCCACCCGGCCGCGTCGGGGCGCGAGTGGTCCGGCCCGCAGGTTGGTCGGTGGCGACGGCGAGGGCGTCGGCGCGTCGGGGGCGCCGGCCGGTGGGGTGTCCTGCCGGATGCCGTCGACGAGGAGCTCGGAGGCGACCACCCGCCCCGGTTCGAGGGCCGGCAGGATCGGCAGCGCCCGCAGGCGGGTCCCCCGACTCCGATGCCGCTTCCGTCCTCGTCCCGTACGTCCAGGGCCCCCGGCATCGAGATCCGCATGGCGACATTGTGCGGGGAGGCTCGGCGGTATTGCCATTCCGTTGTTCGGGACCGGTTCGTCGGGGACGGCGCCCGCGGGTGAATTGCGGGCGGCCGTCCTCGGTCGTGTCGGGCCGGTGGGTTATTTGTCGGAGTAGCTGAAGTCCCCGACGGTCCAGGCACTGACGTCCTTGACCGCGATCCGGTACATTCCGCCGGTTTCCGGGATGCCCAGGGTGCCCTGGAGGATGCGTGCCACGTGGAAATGAAGGTGCGAGGGTGCCTCGGCCTGCTGTCTGTCGCCGCGTCCGGGAGAGCTGAAGATCTCGGCGAACGGGGCCAGCTGGTCGGAGTCCCGCAGGACCTCGGCCACCCGCTGACGCCAGACGCTCTCGGGGGCGAGGCGGCCTGTGATGACGGCGCCGTGGACCACGACGGTCAGGGACATCTGATTGGTCTGCTCCGACTCGACCTTGGTGGCGAGATCGAGGAGCAGGTCGTCAGGGATCGACATGGGCACGGACTCTAGCAAGCGTGCTCGGTCACCGGCCGGGCTTCCGGGGAGTGGCCTGTTCGGCGCGCTCCGGGACATGCGGACGGCCGAGGCCCGCACCCCAGGGTGCGAGCCTCGGCCGCGTCTGCGCGCCGACGTAGGCGTCGGCGTGGACCTCGGACGTCAGGCGTCAGGCGGGAACGATGTTCTCGGCCTGCGGGCCCTTCTGGCCCTGCGTGACGTCGAAGGTGACCTTCTGGCCTTCCTGAAGCTCACGGAAGCCGGAAGAGGCGATGTTCGAGTAGTGGGCGAAGACGTCGGCGCCGCCACCCTCCTGCTCGATGAAGCCGAAGCCCTTTTCCGCGTTGAACCACTTCACGGTGCCAGATGCCATATGAATTCTCCTTTGGGGCAGTGCCCGGTTCCGCACTGTGCGGGACCGGTGTCGCCGTGATGATTGCCCCGACCGGAACGAGTAGATTTCACTGCATGCACCGGAAATAAAAAGTGCGCCCACCGAAAATCCGGTGAGAGCACTTGTAAGTTTTTTGGGAACCACAACTGCAACGAACGTCACCGTAGCACAGTGGGTGTCGGCGGCCAGGGAAATCTCGGCGCGCCCCACTTTTGATTCCGTGCCCTGCGGCGGAAATTCGAACCAGAAAATCGTATGAATGGCGGGGCGTTTTTCGTGGAACGTGTCCCGCCCGGGCGCCGGGACGGGGCGACTCCGGTGCGATGCCCGTGTGGCGCAGATCACGGGAATGTTCGGACGGCCCGTGCCCTCCTCCCTCCTGAGAGCCCGTCAAGAAGGAGGAGGCCCGATGAGCACCGCAGCGGGTACGCAGGGGCGGGCCGACCTGGCCCGCCTGATGCGGAGCCGGTTCGTGGTCGGCGGCATGGCGGCCGTGGCGGAGCGGGACGGCACCCGAATCGCCTTCTTCGGCGGCCTGCGCCTGCCGGGCATCCGGCTGGCCGAACCGGTGCTGCGCCCGCTGATGGCCCCGTTGGGTGCCAGGGCGCTGGGCCGGCTCACCGATCAGCTGGAGGGGCCCGGAGGGTGATGGCGAGACCGCGCTCCTGGCGGGGCGGGCTCGGTTACCGTCGCTCGGGTACCCGCCGACCGGCGCGGGACCGGGGCCCGTCGCCCCGAAATCCGTAGAGCAGGGAGTGCCCCGTGCCCCACGCAGTCGTCGACTACTCGGACTCGCTGACCGGTGCCTTCGACCGGCGGGCGTTCGCGCTCGAACTGCACGCGCTGGTGGTCGAGATCCTCGACACCGCGGTCGGCAACTGCAAGACGCGCTTCCACCGGTTGGAGGAGTCCGTGGTCGGGGAGGGCACCGACGCCCGGGCGGTGGTCGTCCACGTCGAGCTGGCCATCGCCCGTGGCCGCACGGCGCAGACCAAGTCGCGTCTGACCCGTGCGGTGCTGGAGCTGGTGGAGCGCCACACGGCGAAGGCCGCCGGCCTGGAGATCCACGCCTCGGTGGACGTACGGGACCTGGGCGAGGCCTACACCAAGAGCATGACGACCCCCTGATCCGCCCTGAGGCTCCCGGCCACAGCACTAGCCGCCGATGCGCAGCAGGGCGAGCGTGATGTTGTCGGGGCCGCCGGCGTCGATGGCGGCCCGCCACAGCTCGAACGCGGCCCGGCCGTCGTCGTGCACCCGCAGCAGCCCCTCGATCTCCTCGGTCGGCACCGGGTCGGTCAGCCCGTCGCTGCACACCAGGTAGCGGTCGCCCTCGGACACCGGGAAGGCTTCGATGTGGGGGGTGATCTCGTTGTACCCGCGGGTGCCGCCGAGGACTTGGGTGACCGCCGAGGTGGTGCGGTGCCCGGGGGCCGGCGGCGGGCTGTCGTCCACACTGACCTGGCGCAGCCCGTCCTGCCCGGCGTGGAACACCTTGCTGTCGCCGACGTTGAACATCAGCAGCGAGTCCGCCAGGACGAGGGCGCCCGCGACCGTGGTCCCCATGGTGGCCAGCTCCGGCCGCCCCTCGGTGGCCGAGTACACGGCGCGATTGCACATGTCCAGCGCGTCACCGACGGCCTCCGGGCTGTCCAGCGTGGACCCGATCGAGGAGAGCTGGCGCACCACGAGCTCGCTGGCGACCTCGCCGGCCGGCTGGCCGCCGAGGCCGTCGGCGACCGCGACGACGAGCGGTCGGCCGAAGGGGAAGACCAGGGTCTGCGGATTCTGGGTCACGGTCCCGCACAGGGTCCACGGTCCGATGACCAGGCTGTCCTCGTTGTGCTCGCGCACCAGCCCGACATGACTCAGGGCGGTCACAGCTATGTACGGCACCTCGACGTCCCGCCTCTCGGCCATGGCCGTGGCCACGGCTCCGGCAACAGCAACAGCGACGGCAGCGCGACGGCACTCGCGTCCGTCCTCACCATTGTCGCGCCGCTCCGGCATGCGGGCGGCGGCGCGCCGGAGCACCCTGGTCGTGGAGCCGCCTGTTCTCCGACCGGTGGCCCTGCGAGGAAGGACTGCCGCAGATGTTCGCGAGGCTGAGCACCTACCAGGGATCACCGGTCCCCGCGGAGGGAGACGTGAGCGCGAATTCGGAGGCGATTGTCAGGCAGGTCCAGGACGTTCCCGGATTCCGGGGTGTCTACTACCTCGTCGACCGGGCCACGGGCGTGGCCAAAACGCTGACCTTGTGGGACGACGAACGGACGATGCTGGACAGCGAGGAAGAGGCTGCCCGGATCCGCGAGCGGACAGCGCAGCGGGAGGGCCAGCGGATCGTCTCGGTCGAACGCTTCGAGGTCGGCTTCAGCCACCTGCAGCCGTAGCACGACAGCACGACGCAGCGTGGAACGACGTGACGCACGAGGAGCGATGGCCATGGGCAAGCTCTCGATCGACCAGTTGCGAGAACGGGTACGCGGCGCGGTCGTCACCCCGGACGACGAGTCCTACGACGAGGCGCGCAAGGTCCACAACGCCATGATCGACCGGAGGCCGGCGGCCGTCGTGCACTGTGCCAACGCGGGGGACGTCATGGCCACGGTCGACTTCGCCCGCGAGAACGGGCTCGACCTGGCGGTGCGGGGCGGCGGACACAGCGTGCCCGGCTTCGGCACCTGCGACGGCGGCGTGGTGGCCGACCTGTCCGGGATGCGCGGGGTCCGCGTCGACGCCGCGGGGCGCACGGCCCGCGCGGAGGGCGGGGCGACCTGGGGCGACTTCAACGCCGCCACGTACGCCTTCGGGCTGGCCGCGACCGGCGGGATCATCTCCACCACGGGCGTCGGCGGCCTCACCCTCGGCGGTGGCATCGGCTACCTGGCCCGCGGACTGGGCCTGAGCTGCGACAACCTGATCTCGGCCGATGTGGTGACCGCGGACGGCCGGCTGGTCGTGGCGAGCGAGGACGAGAACGCCGACCTCTTCTGGGCCTTGCGCGGCGGCGGCGGCAACTTCGGTGCGGTGACCTCGTTCGAGTTCCGGCTGAGCCCCGTCAAGGACATCTACGGCGGACCGATGCTCTTCGAGCTGGCGGACGCTCCCACCGTGCTGCGCTCCTTCGCCGACCTCATCGCCGACGCGCCGGAGGAACTCGGCGGTTTCCCGGCCTTCCAGATAGCCCCGCCGCTCCCGTTCATCCCGGCGGACCGGCACGGTGACACCTTCGCGCTGATCGTGGCGTGCTGGACCGGGCCGCTCGACGAGGGGGAGCGCGCCCTCCAGGCCTTCCACGACTTCGCGCCGGTGGTCGCCGAGCACGTCGGCCCGATGCCCTACCCGGCGCTCAACAGCGCCTTCGACGCGCTCGTACCGCCCGGCCTCCAGCACTACTGGAAGGCCAATTTCGTGACCGAGCTGACCGACGACGTGATCGACGCGCACCTGCGGCACGCGCCGGGCCTGCCCGCCGTGAACTCGACGGTCCACATCTACCCGATCAACGGCGCCTGCCACCGCGTCGCACCGGACGCGACGGCCTTCGCCTACCGGGACGCCTCGTTCGCCACGGTGATCGCCGGGATGTGGCCCGACCCCGCCGACAACGAGACCGCCACGGCCTGGGTGCGCGACTACTACGACGCCACCGCCGCGCACTCGGAGGAGGGCGGCTACATCAACTTCATGGCCGATGACGACCAGGACCGGATCCGGACCAACTACAAGGGCAACTACGACCGCTTGGTCGCGGTCAAGCGCGTCTACGACCCGGAGAACCTGTTCCACCTGAACCAGAACATCCGCCCCTAGGGGGCTCCGTGGCGTAGCGGTGCGGATGCGGACTGTTCCTTTATCTGCATATTTTGGGCGGGTGTACCGGAAGATCCCGTACAGCCGGTTCGTCAGATCGAGGAAGGTCCCCATGAAGCGTTTCCCGGTGATCGGTGTGCTCTGCGTCGGCGCGTTTCTCGGTCTCTCCGCCTGCTCCGACGACAGCTCGCCCGCGGAGGAGGCCAGCCAGGCCGCCGCAGACCTGTGCACCGACCTGAACGCGCTCAAGGCCGACAACGCCAAGCTGAAGGCGCTGAACCCCGCCAACGCGACCAAGGACCAGGTCAAGGACGCCTATGAGGCCGTCCAGAAGGACTGGGAGGGCGTCAAGGAGAACGCCACCCAGCTGAAGGACGCGGAGCGCGAAGCGGTCAAGTCGGCCGCCGAGGACCTCAAGAAGAGCTACCAGGACCTGCCCGGCGACACGACCGGCAAGGATGCGCGCACCCAGCTGCAGCCGCAGATCGAGAGCCTGGACGCGGCCGCCACGGCCGCCGCCACCGGCCTCCGCTGCTGACCGGTCGACTGCCCCCAGCGCCCTCGCGCCACGGCGGTCTCGGCGCGCGAGAGCCGGCAGCCGTCGACGATCGAGGCATGG
>NZ_JBGBPT010000006.1:24827-31521 GCF_041106355.1 Streptomyces sp. BF23-19
CGGCTCTCCGGGCGGGGTCCTCGTGTCACAGCACTAGGCAGCGGGCGCGGCAGGCGCGGCAGGCGCGGTGGGCTTGGCCGGCACGGCGGGCAGCTCGGGGATCCGGGGTCCCACCGGCAGCAGCTCGGTGACCACGAAGGCGACCACGGCCGCGATGATCACCACCGGGATCATCGCGGTGCCGCCGAGCATCAGGACCACCATCACCACGCTGCTCACCGGCAGCCGCAGCGCACTGGCGGCGGTCGCGGCCATGCCCGCCCCCATGGCGGGCACGATGCCGAGTCCGGGCAGCGGCCCGAGCAGGACGCCCGCCACGGCGCCGAGGCAGAGCGCCGGGAAGACGGGACCGCCGCGCAGGCTGCCGAGGCAGATGGCGTAGCCGGCGCCCTTGAAGACGAGGACGCCGATCAGCGCACCCACGCCCCAGGAGTGCGGGTCGGCGGCCAGTCTGCCGATCATCGCCTGGCCCGACCCGGTGATATCGGCGGGCGAGAGGCCGGTGATGAGCGCGTAGAGGCTGGCGCAGGCCGCGGCGGCCAGCGCGCACTGGACGGTCCGCAGGAGGGGCCGTTCGAGGACGTACGCGGCGATCACCCGCGCGCCGGTCAGCACCGGGTGCAGGGCGAGGGCCAGGGCCGCGGCGATCAGCACCGCCCAGAACACGTCGGGCACGTCCAGGTGGGGCACGGGTACGCCCAGTTCGAGCTTCAGGCTGCCGATCTTCAGGCCGGTCCAGCGTCCGAGGCCCGTGAAGACCAGGTCCCCGACTCCGGCGGACAGCAGGGACGGCAGCATGACCGCGAACAGCTGCGGTCCACCCACGCCCGCCACCTCGATCAGCAGCACCGCGGCGATCAGCGGATTCCCGAAGATCGTGGCGATGGCGGCCGCGGCTCCCGCCGCGCCGATGAGCGCGGTGCCCTGCGGGGTCACCGGTATCTGCGCCAGATTGCGGAAGAGCAGGGCCAGCCCGCCGCCGAGGGCGATCAGCGGAGCCTCGGGACCCAGTACCGCGCCGAGCGGCAGACTCGCGACCGCCGCGATGATGACGCCGGGCAGGGCGCCGGCCGAGGCCCCGCCGGTGTGCAGGCCGGCCGCGGGGAGGTGACCGCCGTTGCCGCGCATGTGCGGGACGACCAGGCCGACCACGACACCGGCGACGAGCAGCAGGGGCAGCGGCCACCACCAGGGCGGGACGTCCCAACCCAGGGCCTTCGGGAGGTCCGTCCACATCGCGCGTTCCATGGTGTGCAGTGCGGCGAGGAACCAGAACGACGCGAGGGACACCGGGATGCTGATGAGGGCGCAGAAGAACAGCAGTTTCAGGTATCCGGGGCTGCGGAGCGTCTGCCTCAGGACGTCGGCCTCCTGCGGCTGCGTTCCGCCGGGGGGCGGTTCGGATCGAGGGCGCGACTGCGGCATGGCTCACTTCCTTTCCGCTTCCTCGATGGTCCACCTCGGGGGCGCACTTCGCCGCTCAGGGCTCGTCCTCCAGGCCGGGAGCCTCCGAACTGCGCCTGTGCATACCGATTTTGATCGCCCCGACCAGTGCTTTGGCGATCACGCCGATGAGGATCAGGTCGGCGACCATCTGGAAGGTGACCAGCACCCGGCCGCCCTCGGTGGTGGCGACGATGTCCCCGAATCCCACGGTGGCGAACGTGGTGATCGTGAAGTAGAGGGCGTCCGTGCGGGTCAGCGGCTCCGAGAACGAAGCGGGGTCCTGCGCCCCGAGCAGGTAGTACGTCGCGGAGAACAGCACCAGGAACAGCGGTACGCCGGTGGCCAGCGCCTCCAGGGCGCGCATCCGGGGGAACTGTGCGTGGGAGACGGCGGTGATCTGCCATGCCGTCAGCAGCCCGAAGGCGACCAGGCCGATCACCAGCGTCAGGACGGTGGTGATGCCGAACCCGCCCTCCAGGGGCACCACGTAGTAGAGCCACGTGAGGAGGGCGGCCGAGAGCACCGAGCGCAGGAGGTGGCCCACCAGGACGCGTCGGCGCTGATCGGCTGCGTTGCGTGCCATGGCTTCAGGAGAACGGTCGGGAGCCCACAGCGCGACCGGAGCGGGCCGCCGGAATGCGGATGGCCGAGGTGGCCGGTATGAATGAAGGACCCCGTACATGATCGGAGCCGAGCATGGACGATTACCCGCTGCTCAACGTCTTCTGGACGATGATGTGGTTCTTCCTGTGGATCATGTGGTTCTTCCTCCTCTTCAAGGTGATCACGGACATCTTCCGTGATCACACCCTGGGCGGCTGGGGGAAGGCGGGCTGGCTCATCTTCGTGCTGCTGGTGCCGTTCCTCGGCATCCTCGTGTACCTGATCGCCCGCGGGCACAGCATGCGTGAGCGGGACCAGAAGCAGGCCGAGGAGCAGCAGGCGGCCTTCCGGTCGTACGTGCAGCAGACGGCCGGGGCCGGGTCGGGCTCGGCGGACGAGCTGCACAAGCTCTCCGTCCTCAAGGACAAGGGCGACATCACCCAGGCGGAATTCGACCAGGCCAAGGCCAAGATCCTGGCCTGAGCGGTGCGGGGCGGTGCGGGGCGGTGCGGTTCCCGCCGCCTCCCCCGCCGCCCCGTCTTCCCGCCCCTCCATGCCGGTGGTCCGGTTGCCGATAATCCGCGACGGATCGATTCTCGTTACCCTGGCAGACATGACAGCCATGGCGCCCACGCGAACCGAACCGGACCTGTCCTTCCTCCTGGACCACACCAGTCACGTGCTGCGTACGCAGATGAGCGCGCGGCTCGGCGAGATCGGGCTCACGCCGCGGATGCACTGCGTGCTCGTCCACGCCTTGGAGGAGGAGCGCACCCAGGCGCAGCTCGCCGAGATCGGCGACATGGACAAGACCACGATGGTGGTGACCGTCGACGCGCTGGAGAAGGCCGGCCTCGCCGAACGCAGGCCGTCCAGCACGGACCGGCGGGCCCGGGTCATCGCGGTGACCGGGGCGGGGGCGAAGGTCGCGAAGGAGAGTCAGGAGATCGTCGACCAGGTGCACGAGGGCGCGCTCGGCGCCCTGCCCGAGGATGAGCGTGAGGTGCTGCTCCGGGCGTTGAACCGGCTGGTCACGGGGCATCTGGAGACTCCGGTCGAGGGTCCGCGGCCGGCCCGGCGGGCGCGTCAGAAGGGGTAGCCGGGAGCGGTCGGCGGTGGTCGCGCCAGCAGTGGGTCCGTAAAAGATAGTCTGCAACAAAACTATCTGCTACGGTCTTTTCTGTTGCCTCCGACGAACGGGAGAGACCGCCATGCCTGCCCCCGCCACCACCCCTTCCCCTTCCGCTCCTCCTCCCGCGCGTTCCCGCCGGCTCGCCCTGGGCGTCCTGGCCACCGGAATGCTGATGACGATCCTCGACGGCAGCATCGTCACGGTCGCGATGCCTGCCATCCAGGGCGACCTCGGCTTCACACCGGTCGGGCTGAGCTGGGTCGTCAACGCCTACCTGATCGCCTTCGGCGCCCTGCTCCTGCTCGCCGGCCGCCTCGGCGACCTGATCGGCCGCAAGCGGATGTTCCTCGCGGGCACCGCGGTGTTCACCGCCGCCTCACTGATGGCCGGGCTTGCCACCTCGCCCGAGATGCTGATCGCCGCCCGTTTCCTGCAGGGCGCCGGCAGTGCCATGGCCTCCGCCGTCAGCCTCGGCATCCTCGTCACGCTCTTCACCGAGCCGCGCGAACGGGCCGGAGCCATCGGGGTGTTCAGCTTCACCGGCGCGGCGGGTGCCTCGATCGGGCAGGTCCTCGGCGGTGTCCTCACCGACGCGCTGACCTGGAACTGGATCTTCTTCATCAACCTGCCCATCGGCATCGCGGTGCTCCTCGCCGCGCTCCCGGCCCTGCCGGGCGACCGGGGTCTGGGCCTGAAGGCGGGCGCGGACACCCTCGGCGCGCTGCTCGTCACCTCCGGCCTGATGCTCGGGATCTACACGGTCGTCAAGATCGAGACCTACGGGGCGACTTCGGCCCACACCCTCGGGTTCGGCGCCCTCGCGCTCGTCCTGCTCGCCGGGTTCCTCGTCCGCCAGGCCACGGCGCGCAACCCGCTCATGCCGCTGCGGATCTTCCGCTCGCGCAGCGTCCTCGGCGCCAACCTGGTCCAGATGCTGATGGTCGCCGCGCTGTTCTCCTTCCAGATCCTCGTCGCGCTCTACCTGCAGAACGTGCTCGGGTACTCCGCCGCCGAGACCGGTCTCGCGATGCTGCCGGCGGCCGCCGTGATCGGACTCGTCTCGCTCACCGTCTCGGCCCGCCTGAACTCCCGTTTCGGCGAGCGCAAGGTCCTGCTGGCCGGTCTGGTCCTCCTGGTCGGCGTACTCGGCCTGCTGACGCGGGTGCCCGGTCAGCCCGACCGCGCGGACTACCTCACCGACCTGCTCCCCGTGATGCTCCTCGCCGCCGGCTTCGGCCTCGCCCTCCCCGCGTTGACCTCGCTGGGCATGTCCGGTGCGCGGGAGGCCGACGCGGGCCTGGCCTCCGGGCTCTTCAACACCACCCAGCAGATCGGCATGGCGCTGGGCATCGCGGTCCTCTCCACCCTGGCCGCCTCCCGTACGGAGTCCCTCACCACGGCGGGTGTTCCCGTCCCCGAGGCGCTGACCGGCGGGTACCACCTGGCCTTCGCGGTCGGCGCCGGCCTGATCCTTCTCGCCCTGGCCGTCGCCGTGACGGTCCTGCGCGGCCCGAAGGGCTCCCCGCGGTCGGTCACGGCCGAGCCGCGGACCCCGCTCGCGGCTCGGTGAGGTTGCGGGTCATGCGCTCCAGGACGGTGACCGCGGTGACGTACTCCTCGCGGGTGATGCCCCGCGCCGACAGCTCGCGGAAGGCGTCCACGCGAAGGGCGACCTCGACGAGGCGGGCCCGGCCGTCGTCGGTCAGGGCCAGGCGGTCCGGTCGCGGCCGGGTCACCCAGCCGCCGGCGAGCACCGCGGCGACGGCCGAGGCCTGCGCCGCTGCGTCGGCGCCCGTGGCCAGGGCGGTCAGGACGGCGGTGTCGGTGGCCCGCGGGTCGTCCTTGACGGCGCCCAGGACCTGCCAGCCGAGTCGGGTGAGGCCGAAGTCGGCCAACAGGGCGTCCATGGACGCGGTGAGGGCCTGGTCCGTGCGGTTGAGCCAGTAGCCGATGGGCTTCATGTCCTGCTCCTCAAGGGTCGGCGGGCCTTCGGGTCAGCGGCCTGTGAAGGCGTCCGCGTTCTCCTCGGCCCATTGCCGGTAGGTGCGGGCGGGTACGCCGAGCAGGGTCTCGGTGGTCTCGCCGATGGCGGCCGGGCCGTGGTCGGCGGCCTCCCACAGGTCGAGCAGCGAGGACACCATCGGGGCGGGCATGTGCCGGCCCATCTGCTCCTCCGCCTCGGCCCGGGTGATGTGCTCGACCGGGATCTCTCGGCCGAGGGTCTGCGCGAGGACCGCGAGCTGCTCGCGGAAGGACAGCGACTCGGAGCCGGTCAGGGTGAGCGAGCGGCCGGTGAGGGAGCCCCCGGTCAGGGCCCGGGCGGCGATGTCCGCGATGTCCTCGGGGTGGATGGGCGCGATCTGCGCGTCCGGGTAGGCGAGCTGGACCGGCATCGACCGGCCGATGGGCCACGCCCAGCCCAGCGAGTTGCTGGCGAAGGCGTCGGGGCGCAGGAACGTGTGGGTCAGGCCGGAGTCGGTGAGGGCGCGCTCGACCCGCAGGCTGTGGCTCGCCAGCGGGTCGCTCTCGGCGCCCGGCGCGAGCACCGAGGACGAGGACAGCAGGACGACGTGCTCGACCCCGGCGACCTCGGCGGCCTTGATCAGGTCGTGGATGCCGGCGGGCTGGGGGTAGAGGAAGACCTGGCTGACCCCGCGCAGGGCGGCGGCGAAGGTCTCGGGGCGGTCGAGGACCAGCTCGGCGGTCTCGATCCCGGCCGGAACGGTCAGTTCGGCGGGGCGGGCGCTGGCAGCCCGGACGGGGAGGCCGGCGGAGTGCAGGCGGGCGGCGACCGTCCGGCCGACCTTGCCGCGGGCACCGGTGATGAGGGTGGTCACGAGTAACTCCGTTCGTTCGCGATGACATATGCATGCTCACATGCACACGTTTTCATGTCAACACATGCCTGCCAGGGCTCACATATGTACGATGAGGGGCATGACGAAGCACGAGCCGGCGACCGACGAGGAACTGCTGGACGCCGTGGGCCCGGCGTTCGGGAAACTGCGGCGCTCCTCGCTCCTGGAGGTCGAGAACCCGATCTCCCAGAAGGACCTCAGCCGCACCCTGGTGCTCAACATCGTCCTGGAGGCCGAGCAGGGCGACGGTCGTGAGATCACCGTCGGCGCCGTGGCCGAGTACCTGGCCGTCGACCCCTCGGTGGCCAGCCGCATGGTGTCCGACAGCATCTCCGCCGGCTACCTCGTCCGCGCCGCCTCCCAGCAGGACGGCCGCCGTACGATCCTTCACCTCAGCCCCGAGGGCCGGGACATGATGGACCGCTTCCGGCGGCACCAGCGCGCGGCCTTCGAGTGCGTGACGGCCGACTGGAGCGAGCGCGACCGCATCGACTTCGCCCGCCTCATGCTGAAGTACGTCGACTCCCAGAACGCGCTGCGCCACCGCTGACGACCACCGTCGTCGCCCCCACGGGCGGCACCGCACCGCAGCCCCGGGCCGACGGCCCGGCGCTGCCTGCCCGTCATCACCATCCGCTTCCCCTCCTTCGCAGTT
>NZ_JBGBPT010000006.1:31531-148848 GCF_041106355.1 Streptomyces sp. BF23-19
CCGACGGCCCGGGGCTGCGGTGCGGTGTGGTGCGGGCTATCTGAAGGAGACCCACTTGGCCGTGCTCGGCACTCCGTTCTCGTCCAGCAGGAAGAGCATGTAGTAGCCGGGCGGGATGTCATTGGCCGAGGGCGGTGCCTGCAGGCGCAGGCTGTTCCCCTGGCGCTTGACGATGCCCAGCTCCACGTGGCGCTGGCTGGTGTTGAGCGCGTGCGTCGCGGTGGTCGGGGCCAGCAGGACGGCCTTCTTGACCTTGTCGGGCGTCGAGGTCCCCACGGTGAAGGCGGTGTCGTACCGCAGCGGCCCGTCGGGGACGCGGTCCAGGGCCGGGCGGCTGCCCTGGTGGAGGTAGGCCGGCTCGAAGATCTCGATGCTGCCGTTCATGTCGTCGTCGATCTTCGGGTCGTTGGCGAGCTGCTGCAGCTCGTCACCGGTGACCATGACCCGGCCGTCCGGGAGGACGACGGCGTTGGAGTGGTAGCCGCGCGGCAGCCGCTGCGCCGGGCCCAGCTTCCACTCGCCCAGCGCGTTGCGGGTCTCGATCTGCCGGTACTTCAGATCGGACTTGGGGTTGTAGTCGCCGTTGCCGTAGTCCCGGATGCCGTAGGCGCCGTTGACGGTCAGCAGGCTCGCGTCGGGGAGCAGCAGCGTGTCGTCCTGCGTCCGGCCGAAGGCGCGGGGTTGCTGCTTCTCCCAGCCGCCGCCGCTCGTGAGCCGGTAGGTGTTGGGGTCGTCCCGGTCGCCGCCGAGGACCAGTACGGAGTCGGGGCCGCGCAGTCCCGCGGGCAGCGGCACGGCGGAGCCGTAGCCGCGGTGGACGCCGTCGGGGCGCGCGGGCAGGTCCGTACGGGTCTCCGCGACCGGGTCGAAGGCCCACTGACGGGTGGCGTGGCGGCCCAGGCCGTACACCTTGCCGTCGCGCAGGGTGAACAGGTGCGGGTAGTCGCTGTCGGCGCCGAACGGCGCGTCCACGCGCAGGGTGTCGGTCGGGACGTCCCTCGGGATCACCGTCTTCTCGAAGGGGACGGGGTGGCTCTTGGCGGGGAAGCGCTCGATGACGGAGGTGGAGGTGCCCCAGCCCTGGTCGGTGTGGCCGGACATGATCAGCAGGCGGCCGTCGGGGGCGGTGGCCACGGAGGGGTACCAGCGGCCGACCTCCATGTCCTTGTTCACGGACCAACCCTCGGTCCACGGGTCGAAGACCAGCGAGAGCTTGGCGCCGGCGCCGCCGCCGTAGCCGAGGTTGCCGCCGAAGACGCCGACCATGCCGTTGGGCAGGAAAGCGTGTCCGGCGCAGAAGAAGGGCGCCGGGCGCTTCTCGCCGGTGCCGTCCGGCACGACCAGCTCGGGCGGGGTGACCTTCTTGAAGGCGTCCGCCCCGGTTCCGCGGCGCGGGTCCCACAGGAAGGCGCGGCCTGCGTTGGCCTTGCCCAGGGTGTTGGTCGGCGCGGGCTCCTCGGTCGGGTCGGTCTCCATGCGCTCGAAGGAGAAGAGCAGCACCTTGCCGGTCGGGAGCATGGCGATGTGGGCGGCGAAGTCCGGCGACTGGAAGTACTCGGCGAACTGCCCGAACGCCTTGGGGTGGAAGCGCGCGTTCACGTCCGCCTGGGACCGGGTCAGTGAGTTCAGGCTGTCGATCCGGGCGAGCTGGGAGTACCCGCCCAGCTTGAGCAGCTGCTCGCGGACCTTCGTATGCTCCTGGGCGTGTTCGGCGCCGAGGGCCGCTTTCTCCTCGGGGCGGGCCGAACCGTCGTGCGCGGCCGCCGGAACGGCGGCGACCAGGGCGGCGGTGGCCGCGAGGACGGAGATCGCGGCCCGGCGGGCGGACCGGCGGGCGGTCCGGTCGGCGGCCCGGTCGGCCGACCGGCGCGCGGACCGGCTCTTGATGCGTGACATGTGACTCCTCACCAGGGGTGCTGGAGCGGCGGGTGTCCGTGCGGGGGCACAGGGCACCGACGACGCCTTCGACGCCTACGAGCACAGACCTATGCCGAGCCGTCGGGCGCCGCACATCGAGAAGATCATTCGAGCTTCGGGCCGCCCGGGTGAAGACACCGCCCTGAGCTGCGCCGACAGTGGCCCGAGGGCCCGCTCCCCGTCCCCCGCCCGGCCGCAACCCGTAGTGATCAAGGGCGCCGGACCGGCCCCCGACGCACCGGGTCGCCGAGGCCCTGGAAGGGGTCGGGGCACGGCCCGCAGAAGGGCCCCGGATCGGTCAGGATTCGAGAAGCGCCCTTGGTCCGGGCGCAGTTACGGTGACGGACATGGACATCAGCATTCACATGAGCACCCTCCCGCAGACCGACCCGGACGCCGCCGTGGCCTTCTACCGCGACGTCCTCGGCTTCGAGGTCCGCAGCGACGTGGGCCAGGGCAAGATGCGCTGGATCACGGTCGGCCCCGCCGACCAGCCCGGCACGTCCATCCTGCTGGCCCCGCCGGCGGTCGACCCCGGTGTCACCGAGGCGGAGCGCCGCACCATCGCCGAGATGATGGCGAAGGGCACCTACGGCTGGATCCTCCTCGCCACCAAGAACCTCGACAGCACCTTCGAGAAGATCCAGGCCGGCGACGCCGAGGTCGTCCAGGAACCGACCGAGCAGCCGTACGGCGTCCGCGACTGCGCGTTCCGCGACCCCGCGGGCAACCTGATCCGCATCCAAGAACTCCGCTGAACGGTTCCGTCGACGAAGGGGGTCCACCGTGTGTCGTCCCGCGTGGAGACAGGCACTCATCGAGGCATCGCACCTGAAGGACCTGGCACGGCTGCGCCGCGTCCGGGACCGGATCGACCGGGAGTACGCGCGTCCGCTGGACGTCGAGGAGCTCGCCCGCGCCGCGGACATGGCGGCCGGGCACCTCGGCCGCCAGTTCCGGCTCGCCTACGGGGCGTCCCCGTACGCCTATCTGACGGCGCGCCGCATCCAGCGCGCGACGGCCCTGCTGCGGGCCGGCGACCTCGGCGTCACCGAGGTCGGCCGGGTCGTCGGCTGCGCGACCCCGGGCATCTTCCGCACCCGGTTCACCGAGCTGGTCGGGACGGCTCCGGACGCCTATCCGCGTACCGCGCGAGGCCCGGCCGAACCGGTCAGGATTCGAGAAGCGTCCGCCCCGACGCCACAACTAGCGTGATGTTCATGGCCTCCATCGAAACCTTCACCCTTGAGGTGGCCGACACCACGGCCGCCCACCGCTTCTACACCGCCTTCGCTCCCGACGTGCAGGTCCGCCTGCGCGCCTCGGAAGCACCGACGACCGGCTTCCGCGGGTTCGCGCTCTCGCTCACCGTCCCCCGGCCGGCCGATGTGGACGCCCTCACCGGCGCCGCCCTCGCCGCCGGCGCCACCACCCTGAAGCCCGCCTCGAAGTCGTTCTGGGGCTACGCCGCGATCGTGCGGGCCCCGGACGGGACGATCTGGAAGCTCGCGACGTCCGCGAAGCGCGACACCGGCCCGGCCACCGGGCAGATCGACGACGTCGTGCTCCTGCTGGGGGCGGCCGACGTGTCCGCGAGCAAGCGGTTCTACGTCGACCAGGGCCTCGCCGTGGCCAAGAGCTTCGGCAGCAAGTACGTCGAGTTCGCCACCCCGTCGAGTCCCTTCAAGCTGGCGCTGTACGGGCGCCGCGCCCTGGCCAAGGACGTCGGCGTCCCGATCGACGGCTCCGGCTCCCACCGGCTCGTGATCGGTGGCGCCGGCGGGCCCTTCACCGACCCGGACGGCTTCGCCTGGGAGGCCGCGGTACCGGCCCCCACGGCCTGATTCCCGTCCCGTACCGCCCGTCCCGTACCGCCCGTCCCGTACCGCCCGTCCCGCACCACCCGTTGCGCACCACCCGATCGAGCATCGAGCGTCCGGCTTCGCGAGAGAGGAACCCGCACATGAAGGGCACGCAGACGTCGACGAGGAACACCGGCGCGGCCGAGGAGCAGGCCGACGGATTCACCGACGCTGAACGGGACGCGATCAAGCAGCGTGCCCAGGAGCTGAGGGCCACCGGGCGCCGCGGTCCGCGTGCCGCCAAGCCGGACCCGGAGGTCGAGGTCCTCGCGAAGATCGCCGAGATGGAGGACGCGGACCGCGTTCTCGCGGAACGGCTCCACGCGATCATCAGGGCCGCCGCGCCGGACCTCCTGCCGAAGCTCTGGTACGGGATGCCCGCGTACGCCAAGGCCGGCAAGGTCCTCTGCTTCTTCCAGAGCGCGCAGAAGTTCAAGACCCGGTACGCCACCCTCGGCTTCAGCGACCCGGCGAACCTGGACGAGGGCACGATGTGGCCGACCTCGTACGCCCTGACGGAGCTGACCCCGGCCGACGAGACGCTGATCGCCGAACTCGTCGAGCGGGCCGCCGGCTGATTCGGCACGGCAGCAGCCCCAGGTCCTCGACCTGGGGCTTTGCCATGGGGTAGATCAGCGGCCGGTGTCGGAGGGGGCGGACCTCACCCGGCCACGGGCGGTGCCTCCCGGCCGGCTCCGGCGGTGCCGGCGGCGTCGAGCAGCAGCTGGGCGGCCACCGTCGCCCCGTCCGCGCGGACGAGGTCGGCCACGGCCTTCGCGCGGGCCCGGGCCTTCGGGTCCAGGGCCGCTGCGAGCGCGGCCGACAGCGACGCGAAGGTCGGCTCCGAGCCCTCGTGCGCCGCGCCGACGCCCAGCTCGGCCACCCGACCGGCCCAGTACGGCTGGTCCGCCATCTGCGGTATCACCACCTGCGGCGCCCCGGCCCGGGCGGCCGTGGTGGTGGTGCCCGCGCCGCCGTGGTGCACGACGGCGGCGACCCGCGGGAACAGCGTGGAATGGTCGGCCTCGCCGACGCGGAAGCAGTCGTCCTGGTCGTCGATCAGGGCCAGTTCCGCCCAGCCGCCGGAGAGGAGCACGCGGTGGCCCTGGGCGCGGACGGCCTCGATGGCCACCCGGGCCACGTCCTGCGCGTCGCGTACGGGAATGCTGCCGAAGCCCACGTACACGGGCGGCGTGCCGGCGTCGAGGAAGGCCTCCAGGTCGGCCGGGAGCGGGAGTCCGCCGGGCCGCAGCCACGCGCCGGTCTGTACGACGTCCAGGTCGGCGGGCTCCTGCCACGGGGCCAGGGTCGGGTCCGCCGCCAGCCACGGCCGGTCGGTGAGGACGTAGTCGCGGAAGTTGTCCACGGGCGGCAGGCCGACCGTCGCCCGGTGGGCGTTGAGCCCGGTGCCGAACAGCACGTTCAGGTTCTCGACGTCCAGGTCCCACAGCTCCCGGTTGTCGGTCACCTCCGGCGGGAAGGGGCGGCCCATCCGCGCGAACGGCGGGTGGTGCGGGGAGGGCAGGTAGGTCGGGAAGTAGGCCACGAACACATAAGGAATGCCCAGCTTCTCGGCCACCGACCGCGCACCGGCCGCCGCCGGGAACAGTCCGGTCGCCACCATCGCGTCGCACCCCTCGGCCGCCGTGGCGACCGCCTCGTACGTCGTGGCGACCATCCGGGCCGCCCGCTCCGGCAGCCCCTCCGCCGGCATCGGCTTCGTCCCGGTCACCGCCCCCTTCACCATCTCGCGCACCGACCGGCCGATCGGCGTCAGCGCAACGCCGGCGCCCTCGACCAGCTCGGCGAAGTCGGGTGGCGCGCACATCCGCACCTCGGCGCCCGCATCCCGCAACTGCCCGGCGAGCCCGAGCATCGGCTCGATGTCCCCGCGCGACCCGTACGCCATCAACAACACACGCATACAGCAACTCCTCTTCCGTAGGAACGGAGTTGATTGTGTCCCCTGTACCCACGCGGCCTCAGCGCCAGGTGTTGATCTCCACGATCTCGCCGCTCTCCAGGTCGATCCGGCGATCCGGCCCTGGAAGTCCCCCGACAACGACCGTTTCGGGCAGGGTCACTCGGTGGCCTCCGTGGCGTTCTCCCCGATGAAGCGGCGCAGCTCCGCGCAGAGGGCCCCGGGGTTGTCCAACTGGACGAGTGTGCCCGCCTCGGGGATCTCCACGTACCGTCCCTGCGGCAGCAGTTCGGCGAGCCGGCGGCCGGTGGCGGGCGGCATCATGCGGTCCTCGGCACCCCAGGCGACCAGCGCGGGCCGGTCGAAGTGCGCGAGCTTCGCCGCGGCCCGGAGGTAGGTGTCCTTACGGGTGCTCCGGCAGAACCTGGCGAGGTCCCGACGGATCGCGCGCCGGGTGAGCAGGGGCCGGTACCAGCGCCGGACCAGCGCGTACGGGATCGGCCGCTTCGCCATCCCGCCCAGCGAGCTCCCCATCCGTACGAGGAAGGGGACGCGGAAGGTCTGCAGCAGCAGGAACAGGCCGCCCGGGATCCGGCAGGCCGCGTGCAGGGTCCGGCCCTGGATGCCCGGCGGGTAGTTCTCCAGCGCCTCGCACGAGGTGAGCACCAGACGGCCGACGCGTTCGTCGCGCACTCCCACCAGGAGTTGGGCCGTGCCCGCGTCGTTCTGGACCAGGGTGACGTCGCGCAGGTCGAGCCGCTCCAGGAACTCGGCCAGGAGCGCGGCGACCCCGTGCGCCGACAGGTCGGCGTCCGGCCGCATCGGCCTGCGATGGCTGCCGATCGGCAGGACGGGCACCACCACCCGGTATGTGCCCCGCAGTTCCCGTACCACGTGGTCCCAGACCGACTCGTCGAAGCCGAGCCCGTGGACGAGCACCACGACCTCGCCGTCCCCGCCCGTGTCCGTGAAGTCGATGACGCCTGCGCTGAGTTCGATCTCGGGCAAGGTGCTACCTCTCACTGGATAGACCGATCTAGTGAGAGACTAGCGAGTGTGAGAACCACGGGCGACACCAGAGCGCGCATCGTCACCGCCGCGACCGAACTGTTCCGGCGCCAGGGCTATGCCGCCAGCGGCATGAAACAGATCGTCGCGGCGGCCGACGCCCCGTACGGCTCGGCCTACCACTTCTTCCCCGGGGGCAAATCGCAGCTCGGCGAGGAGGTGATCCGCACGTCGGGCGCGGCCTACCTGGAACTGATCGCCGGCCTCTTCCCCGTACCCGTGTCGGAGGCCGCGGACATGGCCACCGTCACCGGGGACGCGTTCAGGGCCGCGGCGCAGACCCTGCGCGAGCTCGACTTCACCGACCCGTGCCCCATCGCCACCATCGCGCTGGAGGTGGCCGGCACCCATGAGCCGCTGCGCCTGGCCACCGCCGAGGTCTTCGCGAGCTGGACGGACGGCCTCGCCGCCTTCTACCGCGCCGGGGGCATCGCGGAGCCCGCCGCGCACGAGACCGCGAGCTCGGTGATCGCCCTGCTGGAGGGCGCGTTCATGCTCGGCCGGGCCGCACGGAGCACGGACCCGGTCCTGGCGGCGTCCCGGGCGGCCGCGGCCATCGTCCGCGCGGCGCAGTCCGATGCCGCCGCGGCCGACTCGTAGGGCGCGGCCGGGGCGCGCGCGATGCCGGTGCGATGCCGGTGCGGGGTCCGTGCGGCGTCGGTGCGGGGTCGGTGCGGGGTCAGTCGTGGGTCGGGGGTCTGAGGGCGGTGGAGATCAGGAGCGCGAACGCGAGTACGGCGGCGTCGACCTGGTCGCGGACCTCAATCTGGAGAACTACCGCGGCCGGATCGAGCGGCTCCACGCACCGCTGGACCGGGGTGGTACCTGCTACATCCCGGCCATGCCGGCCGTCATCGAGCACTACCGGGCCACGGGCTCCGCCGATCCGGCCTTCGTGATCTTCCAGACCGACGGAGAGCCCTTCGACCGCAAGGCGACCAGGGAACTGCTGCACCGGGCCGGCGCGTTGCCGATCTTCTGGCAGTTCGTCGGTTTCGGATCGAGCCGGGATCTCCGCTTCCTCCGCAGCCTGGACACCCTCGACCGACGTACGGTCGACAACGCCGGCTACTTCGCGGCGGGCCAACAGCCGGCCTCACGTTCGGACGCGGACCTCTACGACCGCCTCATGAAGGAATTCCCGGACTGGCTCGAGGCGGCCCGCGCTGCCGGGGTGCTCCGCTGAAGGTCTGTCACTTGCCGTCGGAGAAGTTGTGCACGCCCCACCAGCCCGTGGAGTCGCGGTACAGGCCCACGCCGACCTCGGTGAAGTCCGGGTTGACCTGGGCCTTGTAGTGGCCGGAGCTGTGCCGCCACATCGACTGGAACTTCTCGGCGGCTTCCTGGGCGGTCATCGAGGCATCGCTGAACCAGACGATGTTCTCGCCGGTCCAGGTGCGCGAGCCCGTCTTCAGGTAGGCGCGGTCGTCCGACGAGGAGTGGGCGAATCCGTTGTTCCTCATGTGCTCGGCCCACTTACGGGCGAAGGCGCTGAGGTCCTGCTTGAGCGCGAGCGGCGGCCGACCGACGGCGGCCCGTTCGTTGTTGAGCAGTTGCAGGGACAGCGACTGGGCCGTCGCGACGTCCTGCGTCGTGGTGCGAGGGCCGGGCACCTTGGGGTCCGGTCCCGTCGGACCGTTCCCCGAGGTGCCGCGGGTCGGCGGGGTGCTGGGCCCCGGCGCGCGTTCCGTGGCCGTGGCTCCGGAGCGCTGTCCGCCGTCCTCGGACCGCGCGGCGGGCGCGGGCGCCGATGCCGATGCGGACGCCGACGCCGACGCGGACGCGGAGGCGCCGGCCTCCGGGCTCGCCGTCGCATCGGCCGCGGCGGTGGGAGATGCCGTGGCGGTCTGCAGGCCGTCCACCGCGTCCGGTCGGCCGGCGAGCGCCGAGGGGGAGCCGGTCGCCGCCGTGCGCTGCGGAGCCTGGTCGGATATGAGGGCGTAGGCACTCCCGACCCCGGCCAGCAGGACCACGGCGGCCGCCGCCATCAGGGGAGCCCTACGACGGCCCTTGCGGTGGCCACCGGCCGCCCTGCCCGCGGCGCGCGCCCGACCGCGCCGGTCCGCCCGGGAACCGGCAGCGTTCACCTCCGGGTCCGCGGCCGCGTTCACGTCCGCGCCGTACGTGAACTCATCGTCGTGAAACTGCATCGCATCTCCTCGAAGGTGACGGCCCACCTGGCCTGACACTGAAGGAGACTCACCAGGGCCCCGGCGATAACACCTTTCTCACAGAAATGTGCGGCCGGAGCGGACCCTCACTTGCTCCGCAGCTCCCCCAGCGGGTGGACAGGTGGGACCGGTCGTTGTCCCCGGCGACGACGAGGGCCCGCGTGGTCATGGTGTCGAAGGACGGCCTCATGAAGGGGAGGTTCTCGGCGGCGAACGGGGTGAGGTCGTCGCCCAGGCCGGGTTCGACGCGTCGGCGCGCGCACCTCGCGCGGCGAGGTGGTGGCGTTACTCCCGCGGGAGTACGGGAGGGCCCCGGACGCCCGGGGGAGTACGGGCGATCTCCTGCGCCGGCGTGAGGGAACGGCCTTTCGCGGGCGGGACGCTGGAGAGGCAACCGGGCGCGCCGTCAGGGCCACCGGGCTGAGTCCATGCGGAGGGGCCCGAGATGGGGCAGACAGGGCGGACGGCCGGATACGGCAGGGTGATTCCGTGGGCCGTGTTGGTGTTGTGGGTGGTCGCGATCGCCGTCGCCGGATCGTTCGCGGGCAAGCTCGCGGACGTACAACGTGACCGGCCGGCGGACTACCTGCCGTCGGGAGCCGACTCGACGCGGGTGGCCCGGCTCCAGGAGGAACTGCCGGGCGGCGAGGCGACCGGCGTGCTGCTCGTCTACCACCGCGACGGCGGGCTGACCGCCGCCGACCGGGTCACCGCCGAACGGCAGGTCGCGGCCGTCACGGTGTCGGCGGGTACGGCGGGTACGGCGGGTACGGCGGGTACGGCGGGTACGGCGAGTGCGGCGGGTACGGCGGGTACGGCGAGTGCGGCGCCCACGGCGGGCTCCGTCACGTCCCCCGCGTCGCTCGCCGCTTCGAAGGACCCCCGCGACTTCGCCGCCACCCTCCACGGACCCGGCGTCCCCTCCGCGGACGGCACCACCCTCATGTACGCGGTGTCCACGACCGCGCCCGGCACGGACGACACCGCGAAGAAGGCCTTCGTCGAGGCCGTACGGGCGCACGCCCGCGGTGCCGACGGGCTGACCGTGCGGGTCGGCGGTGACGGAGCCGTCGACGTCGACGCCAAGGAGGTGTTCGGCTCCATCGACGGCACGCTGATGCTGGCGACCGGTCTGGTGGTGGCCCTGCTCCTGATCCTCACCTACCGGAGCCCGGTGCTCTGGCTGGTGCCGCTGGTGGTGGTCGGGGCGGGCGCGGTCTGCGCGCGGGCCGCCGTGTACGGGCTCGCCTCGGGCTTCGGGCTCACCGTGACCAGCCAGAGCGCCGGGATCATGACGGTCCTGGTGTTCGGCGCGGGCACCGACTACGCGCTGCTGCTCGTCGCCCGCTACCGCGACGAACTGCGCCGTACCCCCCTTCCGTACGACGCGATGCGCTCCGCGCTGCGCGGTTGCGGGCCGGCGCTGCTGGCCTCCTGCGGGACGGTCGTGGCGGGGCTGGCCTGTCTGCTCGCCGCCGACCTCAACAACATTCGCGGCCTCGGCCCGGTCGGCGCGGTGGGTGTCCTGTGCGCGCTGATCGCGATGACCACGCTGTTGCCGGCGATCCTGGTGCTGCTCGGACGGCGGGTGTTCTGGCCGCTGATCCCCGCGTACGGCAGCGAGCCCAAGCAGGGCGGACCCGGCGTCTTCGCCGCGATGGGGAGTTCGGCGGGCAGGCGGCCGGTCGCCGTGCTCGTGACGGGGGTCGTGTTGCTGGGCGCGCTGGCGCTCGGTGTGTTCCAGCTTCCCGGGGCGCTCAAGCGGGAGGACAGCTTCACCGCCAAGCCCGAGTCGATCGCCGCCATGGCGACGCTCGCCGAGGCCTTCCCGGATCGCGGCACCCGGCCCATCGAGGTCATGGCACCCACCGGAGCCGCCGACCGGATCCTCGCCGAAGCCAGGTCCGTCGAGGGAGTCGCGGGCGCCGAGAGGGGGCGTAGCGGCGGCGGCTGGACGGAGATCGCCGTCACCGCCGGGGCCCCGCCGGAGTCCGCCGCGGAGAGCGCCGCCATCGAACGGCTCCGGGCCGCACTCGACGGCGCGCACGTGGGCGGCGCGAGCGCCCGGCAACTCGACCTGGCCACCACCAACGCCCACGACCGCCTGCTCGTCATCCCCCTCGTCCTCGCCTCGGTGCTGCTCGTCCTCGTCCTGTTGCTGCGCAGCCTGGTCGCCCCGCTGCTCTTGGTCGCCGCCGTCGTGCTGGTGTGGGGCGCGGCCCTGGGCCTGGGCGGACTGGTCTTCGGCCCGGTCTTCGGCTTCACCGGCGTCGACCCGGGCCTGCCCCTGCTGACCTTCGTCTTCCTGGTCGCCCTCGGCGTCGACTACGGCATCTTCCTGATGCACCGCACCCGCGAGGAGACCCGGGCCGGCGCCGAGCCGGCCCAGGCGGCGCTGACCGCGCTCCGCACCACCGGCGCGGTGATCGCCTCGGCCGGGATCGTCCTGGCGGCGACGTTCGCGGTACTCGCCTCGCTGCCGCTGGTGATGTTCGTGGAGCTGGGCACGGTCGTCGCGGTCGGGGTGGTCCTGGACACCTTCCTCGTCCGCACCTACCTGGTGACCAGCGCGAGCGTCCTGCTCGGCCGCACGGTGTGGTGGCCGGGCCGGCCCGCCGGTCCCTCGGCCCCGGCCGCCGCACCCGCGGTCGCACCCCCACCCGCGTCCGACCTGGTCGCCGAGCGCCGATGAGGGCGACGATGTCCGGGTGGCAGAAGTGACCGAACCCCCGAGCGCGGCCGAGCGCGTACTGCGCGCACTGCACCAGGACCCCCTGGCGGCCGCGCACCCGACCCGGAACGACGCGGTGCTCGCGGCCGGTCTGGCCCTGCTCTGCGGGGCCTTGGCGTACGCCGACACCGCGCTGCGACCGGACGCGCTCGGGTGGGCCCTGCTGGCCTGCTCGGTCCTGGTCCTGGTGTGGCGGCGGCGCCGGCCGCTCGGGGTGGTGATCGCGACGGTCGTCTGCATCGCCCCGTACCAACTGCTCGACAACGCCCACGCGGCGCCGGTGCCGGCCGGGGTGGTCGCCCTGTACACGGTGGCCGCCACCGGCACCGTCCGCCGGACGGTGACGGTCGGCGTGTGCGTCGTGGGCTTCGCGGTGAGCGCCATGTCCTCCAACGGTGTCCACCGCGTCCTGGACGTACTGCGCACCTCCGGCTGGCTGGTGGCGGCCCTCGTGCTCGGTGTCGCCGTCCGCAACTACCGCAAGTACCTGGCCGAGGAGCGCACCCGGATCGGACAGGCCAACGACCGCAGGATCGCGGAGGAGCGGCTGCGCATCGCCCGCGACCTGCACGATCTGCTGGCCCACAGCATCACGCTGATCGGGGTCCGTACGTCGGTCGCCGCCCATGTCCTCACCGTGGACCCGGACCGGCTCGACCGGGCGGCGATCGCCGAGGCGCTGGACTCCATCGCCGACACCTGCCGCGAGGCCCGCGCGGAGCTCCGTACCACCCTGACCGTGCTCCGCGCCGACGAGCACGGGCCGCTGCCGGACCTCGCGGGGCTGCCCGACCTGGCCCGTACGGCCGAGGCGGAACTGACCCTGGACACCGGCGGGGTCCATGTCCCGCCGGCCGTGGGGGCGGCCGCCTACCGCATCGTCCAGGAGTCGCTGACCAACGCGGTCCGCCACGCGGGTCCCGCCGCCACCGTCCGGGTCCGCGTGGCGGCGGCGGACGGGGCGCTGCGGCTCACCGTCAGCGACGACGGCCGGGGCCCGGGAGCGGGTTCCGCCACCGCTTCGGGCTTCGGCATCGTCGGCATGGGCGAGCGGGCCCGCAGCGTCGGCGGCACCTTGCGGACGGGCCCCCGCGCCGGCGGCGGCTTCGAAGTGTCGGCGAGCCTGCCCCTCCCACCCCTCCCACCCCGTTCCTTGGAGGCATCCGCGTGACCACCCCACCCGACGGTCAGGACCGCGTCATCCGGGTGCTGCTCGCCGACGACCAGACGCTCGTCCGGGCGGCCTTCGCGATGCTCATCGAATCGGCTCCCGACATGGCGGTCGTCGGCCAGGCCGGCGACGGGCGGGAAGCCGTGCGACTGGCCCACGCCGAGCGGGCCGACGTGGTCGTCATGGACATCAGGATGCCGGGCACCGACGGCATCGAGGCGACCCGGCTGATCGCCTCCACCGAGGACCTGGCCGGGGTGAAGGTCCTGGTCCTGACGACGTACGACACCGACGAGAACGTGGTCGAAGCGCTGCGGTCCGGAGCCTCCGGCTTCCTGGTGAAGGACACCAGGCCGGCCGAACTCCTGGCCGCCATCCGCACGGTGGCCGGCGGCGAGTCGCTCCTTTCGCCGGGCCCGACGGCCCGGCTGATCGCCCGGGTGCTGCGCAGCCCGCGTACCAGCCCGGCGCCTGCCGCCCTCGACCCGCTGTCCGACCGGGAACGGGAGGTCCTCACCCTCGTGGCCCGGGGCCTCAACAACACGGAGATCGCCGACGCGTTGGCCCTGAGCCCCCTCACCGCGAAGACCCATGTGAGCCGGATCATGGGGAAGTTGCGGGTGCGCGACCGCGCGCAGCTCGTGATCGTGGCGTACGAATCGGGGCTCGTGGCGCCGGGAGACGGTGGGCCATGATGTTGCGTCCCTGACCGTCTCCGACGTCGCCGAGGCCCGCGTGATCAGCGCGATCCTGCACGCCGGTCCCCTGACTGATTCCGGTGTTCTCAGGCGTGGGCCCGCTCGCCGGCGTCGGCGTGCTCCCGTGGCGATCGACGCGCTGACGGGGTCGATCGTCGGCCCGGCCGACCGACCTCCTCTAGGGGGTGTCGATCGCGGCGGGGTCGAGGGAATCGATGTCCTCCATGAAGGACAGCATGCGGGCGTTGACGACGTCGGGGTGGTCGATCTGCGGCCCGTGGCCCGTCGCGGCGATGATCTCGGCGCGGGCGCCGGGGACGAGCCGCGGTACGCGCTCCAGTTGCCGCTGAGGGTGCACGAGCAGGCTCCGCTTGCCCATGATCAAGTAGAGCGGTGTGCGGATCGAGCGCAGCGCGTCCTCGGCCAGGGGGAGAGGCGCGGGCCGGCGGACCCGGTAGGCGCGGGCGCCCGCCTGGACCCAGGTGCGCAGCTCGGGGACGGAGATGACGGGCTGCTCCAGCCACTTGGCGAGCCGGGGGCGCAGGGCCTTGGGGGCGAAGCTGGCGAAGAGGCTCACGAACACCCAGGCGAAGAAGCGCAGGCCCACCTTCTCCAGGCCGCCCGGGTCGAGGGCGGTGACGGAGGCGAGCCGTTCGGGGCGCCGGTGCGCCTGGTTGAGCACGAGCCAGCCGCCGTAGGAGGAGCCTACGAGGTGCACCCGGTCGAGGCCGAGCGCGTCGAGGGCCTCGTCCATCCACTGCGCGGCGCGCTCGGGCTGCCACATGGGCTCGCGGTGGACGCTGCGGTTGGCGTCGCCCGGGGTGTCGAGTGCGTAGACGGGGCGGTTGCCGCTGAGGGCGGGGGTGTTGGGGTACCACATCGCCGAGCTGTAGCCCGCGCCGTGGATCAGCACCACGGGCGTACGGGACTCGGCGGCGGGGTCCGTGGGGCCGTACCGGTAGACGTGGGTCGTGCCGAAGCTGGTCTCGACGTCCGTCTCGGAACGGATCGGCGCGCCCATGGCGTAGAGGGCGTCTGCGGCCGCGAAGTAGCGGTCACGCAGGGCGTCGTTGACGTAGCGGCCTACGTCGCGGCGTACGCGGGTCCTGTTCTCGGGCACGGCGGCACCTCCTGTGAAGATCCATTCTTCGTGGTACGACCGTACCATGATTGTGATACGGCGGTACCATGAAGGGGTCCGTGGAGCGCACCGCGACCCCACCACCGACGGGCGGAAAGACGGGAACATGCCGAAGCGCGTGGATCACGAGGAGCGGCGCGCCCAGATCGCCGAGGCGCTCATCCGGGTCGCGGGGCGGCGCGGGCTGCACGCGGTCGGCATGCGGGACGTGGCCGCGGAGGCCGGAGTGTCCCTCCGTCTCGTGCAGTACTACTTCGAGACCAAGGGGAGGCTGCTCTTCTACTGCCTCCGGCACCTGACGGACGGCTTCACCGCGCGGGCGGGCGTCCGGCCGGCCGCCTCGGGCCCGCACCAGGGCCCGAGGGCCATGGCGCAGGCGCTGCTGCTGGCCTCGCTGCCGACCGATGAGGAGAGTCGTACGTTCCACCTGCTGTACAGCTCGTACGCGATCCTGTCGGTCACGGACGAGACGCTGGCCGCCCAGCCGTTCGTCGACGACCCGGACGCCGCCGAGAACACCGTGACCGCCCTGGTCGAACGGGCCCAGGCGGAGGGCTCGGCCGACCCCGGCGTCGATGCCCGCATCGAGGCGATCAGCCTGCTCGCGATGGCGGCGGCCATGGGGACCGGCATCCTCGTGGGCCAGCGGAGCGCGGAGTCGGCCGTCGCGGTGCTCCGCCACCACCTGGACCGGATCTTCACCACGGCCGACACGTCCGCGAGGGGAACGGACCCGACCTGATACGCGGCACGTCGTGGTCGACCCCGCCCACCACCGGCAGGGCGTCGGCCGGGCACTGATCGAGCACCTGATGCGGCGGTACTCGCACTGTCCTTCTTCCTCCTGTCCACGGACCACGCGTCGTCACCGGAGGGCAGGCGCAACAACGCGTTCTCCCGAAGCCCGGGTTTCCTGTCCTACGAGGAGAAGGGGATGGCGGGCTTCGGACTCCCCCGGAACCGCCCCGACCTGCGCGGAACGGCGCCCTGAGCCGCTACCGGGCGCCTACCGGCCACTACCGGACGGCGGCGGATCGGGCACCGGACGGTGCCCACCGCTCGCACACCTCGCAGGTCGGCACCGAGACGCCGGGCGTTCTCGCCCGTGCTGCCCCTTGCCGCTGCTCGCTCCGAGAGGTGCGCGGTACCGACTGCCTCGGTCGATACCGGGCTCGGGGAAGGCCTGGTCCGCGGGGCCGGCGGGAGCGGGTACCGTCGTTGTCATGTTCTTCCGGATGCCGATCCACGAGTGAGAACGTGACGGGACCCTGCTCCCCACCGGCCAATCCGTAGATCACTTCACACCATCACCGGGAGAACCCATGACCGTGAGCAAGAACATCAACAACCCCGTGGGCCAGGGCGGCGGCCAGCGCAAGCGGCTGTCCCGCGCCGAGCGCCAGAACAACGGTCCGCACCGCAACCTCGACCGCAAGGGCGCCGCCGACCAGAAGGCGGACCTGGTGCGCAAGATGCGCGAGAAGGCCGCCGCGGCCGAGGCCGAGGCCGAGGGCGGCGCCGCGCAGAGCTGACGCACCGCTGCCGCAGGGCGGCAACGTACGGGGCAGGGCCCGGACCGCGACGCGCTGCCTTCCGTCATCCACGCCATTCGAAGAGGACGAGCGTCGCGTCGTCCGAGGTGCTTTCGCCGCGTGCCCGCTTGAGGGTGTGGGACAGGTCCCGGGCCACCGTGCGGATCCCGTGGTCGGCCTGCTCCAGCTGGTTCACCCAGTCGATCAGCTGATCCTCGCCGAACTGTTCCTGCCCGCTTTCATGCTCTTCGATCAGGCCGTCGGTGAAGCAGAGGACGCGGTCGCCCGGCTCCAGCTCCACCCTGCTGACCTGCGGCTGGGCCCCTCCGAAGCCGACGGGGAGGGTCGTGGGGCTGTCCAGACGGCACACGACGCGGTGCCCGCGGATCAGCATGGGCGCGGGATGCCCCGCGTTGACCCACTGGAGGCGCCCCGTGTCCGTGTCCAGGCGCATCATCTGGGCGGTCACGAAGTGGTCCGGGTCGAACTGCTCGGCGACGGCTCGGTCCATGAAGAGGTAGATCTCGGACAGTTCGACGCTGATCCGGCGGGCGTGACGGTACGCACCGATGGCCACCGTGGCCATCGTGGCCGCGTCCAGGCCGTGCCCCATGGCATCGACCATGGCGAGGTGCAGGATCTCGTTGTTCAGGGCGTAGTCGAAGCTGTCCCCCGCCACGGCGTAGGCGGGCTCCAGGACTCCGGCGACCGCGACGCGAGGCATCACCATCGACAGCGGGGGCAGCAGGGACCACTGGATCTCCGCAGCCACGCTCATCGGTTCCCTGCGGCGGGTCCGGAAGAAGAGGTCGGTGTAGCCGTTCTTGGTCTGCAGCAGGTCGGCCGCCAGGCCCGCGATCCTGCGCAGGAGGCGGCGGGCGTCGTCGTCGATCCCGTCCAGCGTGACCGAGAGGACCCCCACCTGGTCGCCGCCGTCCAGCAGGGGCAGGTGGACCCGTACGCCGTCGGGCGCCAGGACTTCGACGGTGCGTGACTCCAGGAAGCACCGGCCGGCTTCGGACCGGTCGATGGGCTGCGGATCACCGGCGGCCACACCGTCGGCGGACAGGGGGACCAGCTGCTGCTGTCCGTAGTCCTGGAGCAGGATCTGCGGTACGCGGCCACCCATCCGGGCCACTGTCTCCGCGACGAGCGGGCCGACCAGATGGGGTGGCAGCTCATGCGCACGATCCAGCAACACCCCGAGCAGCTCCTCCCCGAAGCTCTCCGAGCGGTCCGGGGCCCCGCGCCCTGCGACGGTCATCCTGTTGCCTCCAACCGGGCGCCAGGCCGACGTCCTGGCTCCACGGGCGGCGTGGCCTCCAGGATGCTCCCCGGCGACCGGGCACGCCACACGGCTTCCGGGAGCGCCCCGGCTCACCTCGGCCGATGATGGGAGTACGGCCGAGCACGCGGAGCTGACCATGACGGGTTGGCATGTCAGGGACTACACCCAGGACGATCTCGAAGCGGTGATCCGGGTCGACGCGGAGAGCGGCACGACGGAAGAATCACCTCTCTTTCCGCTCTCGGACGCGGTGGCGGCCCTCCAGGCCCTCCACCCGGCGGTGGTGGCCACGGCGGACGAGGTGGTGATCGGCGCCGCGGTGAGCAGGGTGGAGGGTGAGCGCGCGTGGATCCTGCGCATCTGCATGGCGCCGGCCTGGAGGCACCAGGGGCTGGGCAGCGACCTGATCACGGCACTGGAGCACCGGCTGTTCGCCGGTGGCGTCCGAACGGTGCACGCGGTCCTGCCCGACGGCGAGACCGGTGCTGCCGCCCTGTACAACTGCGACTTCCGCGCCCGTCCGGGCCTGGTCTTCTTCGAGAAGCGCGGGCGCGTTACCCCGCAGGCGGTCAGCATGCTCGCGTCGCTGGGAGCGGAGCTGCCGCCCGGGGGACTGTGGCAGAAGGTCGCGGGGATGCAGCGGGAGAAGGAGCTCATCGAGCGGCGTCTGGTCCTGCCACTGGCCCATCCCGAAATGGCCGCCCAGCACGGGGTGGAGCTGCCGCGGGCGGTGATGCTGTTCGGCCCGCCCGGAACCGGCAAGAGCACGTTCGCGCACGCGATCGCCAGCCGCCTGGGATGGCCGTTCCTCGAACTGTTCCCCGCCCGGCTGGCCGCCGAGTACGGGCTGGCGAGCGGGCTGAACCGGCGCTTCGACGAGATCGCCCGGCTCGACCACGTCCTGGTCTTCATCGACGAGGTCGAGGAGATCGCGGGGACCCGGAGCGGCGCGGACGCGACCGCCGTCGGCGTCGTCAACGAACTGCTCAAGGCGATCGTCCGGTTCCGGGGCCAGGACGGACGGCTGCTCGTCTGCGCCACGAACGACGTGACCACCCTCGACTCCGCGTTCCTGCGGCACGGCCGTTTCGACTACGTGCTGCCGATCGGCCCGCCCGACGACCGCGCGAGGACCGCGCTGTGGGAGAGCTACCTGGCCCGAGCGGCCGCCGAGGCCGACAGCACGGTGCTGGCGTCCGCCAGCGAAGGGTTCACGCCTGCCGACATCGCCCATGTGGCGCGCACCGTTTCCCAAGCCCAGTTCGAGCGCACCTTCGACACCGGAGCTCGGGCCCGCCCCACCACCGAGGACTACCTGCGCACGATCGGCGAGACCAGACCCACGGTCAGCGCGGCCATGGCCCAGGAGTTCGCCCAGCAGACCGAGAAATTCGCCCGCATCTAGGCCGTCTCTTCCGGATCTTGTCGGGCGGGCCGGGCCCTGCACGATCCGGAAGAGACGGCCTAGGTGTGCGGTCCGGACCGGTCCGGACCGGTGGCCGTCCTTTCCTCCTCGGCCTCCATGCGCCGGATTCCCTCGTGCGTGAGGGTGACCATCGCGGGAGTGTTGCCGGGTTCCCAGTCGACGGTGATCAGCCCTTCGCCCGCCAGGTAGGTGCAGGCGGCGGCCAGGTCCTGTTCCGGTACGTGGAGGTCGCGCCGTAGCTGTGCTCCGGTGATGCCGAGGAGGCGATTGCCTTCGACGGCTTCGTACAGGACCTGGAGCACCTGGTCGCGGTAGGTCTTGCGTTCGCGCAGCGTGGCCATGACCGCGTCCTTTCGAGTGTGGGGTGGGGCGGGTGGGCTCCGGGGCCGGTCGGGGCTGCTCAGATCTCGTCGGAGTGCGCGCCGGTGCCGGCGGAGGGCCTGACGGCGGCCGGCCGGGAGCGGGCGGGGCCGGCGGGCGCTGCCGTGTCCACGGTGAGGTGGAGGCGGGTGTCGCCGTCGAGGCCGGGGTAGCTGCGCTGTTCCGCTCCTGCGAAGCAGCCGCGGAGGGCTTCCGCGACCGCTCGGGCGGCTTCGGGGGTGCGCGCGATGATCCGAACCTCGGCGTGCCCGAACGAGGGCAGTGTCTGGGTCTCGATGAACTTCACGTGGGCGTGGTTCCCTTCGCAGTGAGCGTGAGGCAGGGAGTCGGCGGAGGCGCTGTTCCTCACCGGTCGGCATCCGTGGAGTGGGCTCGACCACCGGTGTCGTCCGCCAGGCCGGGAGGTCTCGGCAGGGGGTCGCTGAAGCGGTAGGCCTCGATCCGCGCGTCGTCCCGGGCGTTCAGCACGTGGATCCAGCGCATGGCGACGCCGATCACGAGGATGATCACCGCGATGAGGACGACGGTCTCCACGGAACTCACCTCCAGCCGTTCCCGGACAGTGGCAGGGCGGACCGGCCCATCGGCTCCCCGAAGGGCGACATGCAGGCCCCGCCCTCGTCCTCCCAGGCGGCTTCCCGGCGCCGGGCGTCCCGGATGCCGCGCCCGATGACGGTCTCGTTGGCCATCAGGACGCCTGCGGCCAGGACGCTGCCCGGGATCGCGGCGGCGGCCATCAGCCGGGCCGCGGCCGCGGGCTCGGTCTCGGGCGGGATCACCAGGAGGTCCCAGCGGCCGACGGTGTAGGAGAGCAGGATCAGCTTGTCGGGGTCCTGTTCGGTGAACCAGCCCACGTGCAGCGTCCGCCCGTCCACGGCAACCGTGCGCGGAACGACCGGCCAGCGGGCGGGATTCACGGTGACGCGGGTGACGCGCCCCCAGGGTCCCTCCAGGGCGGCGGCGAGCGGTGTTAGCTCGACTTCGAGGTCGCGGGAGCGGGGCCACCAGGCGCCGTCCAACAGGCCGGCGAGCGTGGTCTTCGGGGTGAGGGACAAGCGGGCCGGGAGCTCTGCGGCGAGGTCGCGGGGCGCGGTCCGGTCGAGGGTGGTGGTCATGATGCGGACCTGCCCCCGGACTGCCCGTCGGCAGCCCGGTTTTTAGGCGATCGCCGGAAACGACACCCGCGTGAAAGCCGGTGCTCGAAGTACTTCCGGTCCTTTGACTGTACGCCCGTTCGATGACTTATAGCCGTTTTGACCAGGCATTTTCCGGCGGAGATGCGGTGGAGAGCGGTGGTGAGGACTGCGGGAGTACCGTGAAACGACGGCGGGCTCGCGTACGTCGCAGGTCGGCACCGGTGCTGACCTGCGACGAGGCACGGCCGCACCCCGTAGACGGGCGGACCCACATGGCTGACTCCGACACCCCCCGCAGGCCCCCACTGCTCCTGCCGGATGCGATCCACCAGGCGATCAAACCCGGTACGGCGCTGTTGCGGCTGGAGACCACGAAGTCCCGGGAGGGGCTCCTGGACGGTGCGTGGTGGCCGCGGACCCGCGACATCGGAACCGAGCTGCCTGCGCTGATCAGTGTCCTGACCGGGCACCTCGGCCCGATCACCCGGGTGGGCGTGGACGCGTCCGCCTGGAACGACCTCCCGACCCGGCTGGTCATCGACGGCCGGGTCGTGCACCTCGATTCCGATCCGGTCGGCGACGACACCGTCCTCATCACGCGCGGCCACAACGACCACTTCGCCCTGCTGGTGGTTCCCCCGGACACCACCGCCGACGCCGCCCGCGAAGCGATGGCCCGCGCCGTCCGTGCCGACAACATCACGCAGGCCGCTCAGATCCTCATCGCCACCACACCCGATCCGACGGACGCGAGCCCTGGACCGGCAGCGACATCCAGCTGAAGGCGCACCGAGACGCACTGAACACCGAGCTCCGGCCGGGCTGTGCCCGTCATTCATTTATTGCAATCGGAAGATCTGGTCGGCCGGGTGAGAAGCAATGCGAAATTCGGGTCACCCTGCGCCCGACGCGAATCACCCTCCATGACGTGGAGCCAAGAGGGATCCAGCTGCTCTGCCCGTGGCACTCTTCTCGCCAGCGCAAGGTTCTTGGAGCGGAGGTACGCGCCCCGTGGGTGTCACTGTCAATCCCACCGTCAGTAGGCGCCGACTGGGGTCGGAGCTACGTCGGCTCCGGGAGATCAGCGGTATGACGACGCAGCAGGTGGCGGCACGCCTGTTGATTTCCCAGCCCAAGATCAGTCTGCTGGAGAACGGCCGCCGCGTCATCAAGCCACGCGACGTGCGAGATCTCTGCGGGCTGTACGGAGTCCGGGATCAGCGGCGAGTCGACGATTTGATGCAGATGGCCAGGGAATCGGGTCGGCAGGGCTGGTGGAACGCCTACGACGACGTCCCGTACGGCGCCTACATCGGCCTGGAGACCGAGGCGGCTGCGGTCCGTTGCTACGAGCCCCTGGTGATCCCCGGCCTGCTGCAGACCTCCTCCTACGCACGGGCGGTCATCGCAGGAACGATCCCTCACGCGACTGCCGAACAGGCCGCCACACGCCTCGAGGTACGGATGCGGCGCCAGGACCGGCTGCGCACCCCGGGCAACCCGCTGCGCCTATGGGTCGTGCTGGACGCATCGGCGCTGTGGCGCGTCGTGGGCAGCCGCGAGATCATGCGCGAACAACTGGAGCATCTGACCCACCTCAGCGCCCAGCCACACATCACCGTGCAGGTTCTCCCGCACGATGTGGGTGCGCACCCGGGTGTCTCGGGACAGTTCACGCTGCTCGAGTTCGCCGAGGCCACCGATGCCGGCGTGGTGTATCTGGAGAGGTTCACCAGCGACCTCTATCTGGAGAAACGATCCGACGTGCGACGCTACAGCGACATGTACGCGCACGTGCAGGCCCAGGCGCTGAGCCCGGATGTCACCCGGAGTTTCGTCGAGGAAGTCATCAAGGTGTACGCCGGCCCGGAGCCGTCGCCGGATGCCCGCGCGCCGGCCCTGCCGAGCCGGTGAATGCCGTGCGATACAAGCCCGTTCGGGTGCCGAGTCGGGCTAGGTCGTCTCTTTCGGATCTTGTCGGTCAGGTCGGGCGGCGCGGACCCGGCAAGATCCGTAAGAGACGGCCTAGGCCGCCGAACGGCGGACCGGACGGCATGTGTCGTTGATCGAGCTTCAGCCCCTGCCTGCCATGGGCAGGCCTTGGTCGGGCGGTATGTGACAGGGCCCGGCCGGGTGACTGCGGACCGCGGCCGGGCCCTGGAAGTGCGCGCGTGGTGTTCTGGTCAGAGGTTCTCGTCGTGCAGGTCCTCTTCACGCAGCAGATCGTCCTCGCGGCGGTGCGAGGTCTCCTTCTGGCTCTGCTTCTGGCCCTGCTCACGGGATGACTTGCCCGGCTGGGGGTGAGCGGGGTCTCCCGAGCGACGGTGCTCCTGCGCCTCGCTGCCCTTGCCCGGTTTCTTGGGCTTGTCCTGCGTACCGCCCATGACGGTGACTCCTCTTGATGCGGTGGGGTAAGGATTCCTCTCGGACGACGCTGACATGCACCGTTACGGTCTGCATCATTTGGACTGCGAAGCGAGGCACGCGGGTGACGCCCGTCCCCGATGTGGCGGCGTCGGGAGGCGGGCCGGCCGATCGGTGCCGAGGACGGGCGCGATTCCCCCCCGCCCCCTGCGGTCAGGAGCCCGTTCCATGCTGGAACGCACGCTGCACGAGGACCGCACGGACATCACCTTCGTCCTGCCCGCCGACACCCCGCCCGGCGCGGTCAGCGTGGTGGGCGAATTCAACGACCGGCAGCCGGGTGCCCACACCCCGCGGCCGCGCAAGGACGGGAAGCGGGCCGTCACGGTCGAGCTGCCGATCGAGAGCACGCATCCCTTCCGGTACCTGGCCGCCGGTGATCACTGGTTCAACGACGAGAGCGCCGGCGATGAGGACGGCCCAACAGCCGTCTTCACACCGGAGTCAGGGGCCGCCGTCGCCCGCGCGGGCCGGATGCTGCCTGGCATACCGATCCCTTGTGGTCCACCTGGCTGCTCAGCTCTGCTCGGACGCGAGCCCGGTGGCCGGCGTGGTGTCCTTCCGCGCGGGAGCGGCTCGATGCGTGGTGCCGGGTACGCAGGCCCTGCCCTGTGAAGGCACGGTTCCCGATCCCGCCGCTCTGCCGGGTGCCGGTCGCCGCACTCCTGTGCGCTGTGCTGCGCGTCGCCACAGGTGAGGCAGGAAGGCGTAGAAGCGGTCAGGAAGGAACACGGCGTCCGCAACGATCATCGCGCCGGAGAAGAGGGGCAGTCCCAGGAGCACCGCGATGCCGATGTGCATGCCCAGCAGCACGGTCAGAACGGGGTACTTGAGCCGGCCGAAGAGCACGAACGGGAAGGCGACCTGCAGGAGCACCGTCACGTAGCCGGCGATCGCGATCACCATCGGGTACTCGTCCACGAGGTGGGAGAGTGCGGGCCAGGGCTGGAAGAGTTCGAGGTTCAGGGCGTAGTGGAGAGCGGTGCCGCCGCCCCAGGTCGGGCCCTGGATCTTGTACAAGCCGGCTGATCCGTAGAGGAAGCAGACCTGTGCCGCGATGACGAGGACGCCGCAGTTGTGCACCACCGTGGTCAAGGTGACGCGAGCGGACCGGAGTTGCTGCGCGTACGAGCTCCTCACGGGCGCCGCCGCGTTGCCCGAGCGGGCTGTCTTGAGCCGCTCTCGGCGTGCGTCCAGCGACCAGTGCCGACCGCACGCGGTGAGGACGAGGTAGAGGGCCATCAGCAGGATCAGGTTGTCGCCCCCGTCCGTCATGAAGATGGACCTGGCATGGAAGGAGGTCACCACGACGGCGAAGAGGACGGACGTGGCGCGGGTCCGCCAGCCCAGCATGAACAGCGCGGACGTGACGAGGGCCGTCACGTAGCAGAGTTCGAAGTAGGCGCGGCTGTCGGACAGGAGCAGGATGCTGTTCCAGCCGGTCTGGTCGAAGAGCTGTTGTGCCAGCGCGGGTGTCCAGGGGGCGCCGGGGCCCCAGATCTCGTCACGGTGCGGGAACTCGCGCAGGAGGAAGACCAGGTAGAGCAGCCCGTAGCCGATGCGCAGGACCGATGCGGCGTACAGGGAGATCGGCCGGTCGGTGAGAAGCGCCCACAGGTCGCCGATCCGGTCGAGGAGCCGGCGGTGGGCCGTGCCGGCGATCGAAGTCTCCTGGGCCGTAGGCCGGTGCGGAGTGGCCGGCGTGGCCGGCGTGGCCGGCGTGGGAGGGGGCTGGGGGATCTGCTCATTTCCCATGGGAGGTCACCTTCCACCAGGGCAGGAGCCGGTCCTCGGTGGGTGCCGGCCGGCGGTTTCCGGCCGGTGTGCCGGGCGCAGCGACGGGCAGTGTGACGACCCGGAGCTGAATGAAGTCGAAAGCGCCGCCGTCGTTGTGGGCGGCGAAGCGGTCCGCGGCGATGTTGCGCAGGTACGTCTGCAACATCACGGCCCGTTCCGAGCGAGCGGTGTCGCTTCCTCCGTGTGTCTCGACGTAGGAGGTCCAGGCGCGGCGCAGAAGGTTCTGGGACGTGTGGCTCGGAAATGCATTGTGGTCGACTGCGGAATGGTCCACGGCAGCCAGGTCGAACCAGGGGGTCACCTGCACCGATCCTTCGGAGTCGGTGTGTGCGGTTCTCGCCAGGATTTTTCGGTTGAAGGAGTCGGGGTCCGGGGCGAAGAGCCGCCAGTTCTGCTCGAAGAGCGGGAACACCCATCCGTTGACCTGCGAGCTGTACCGCGTCGATACGGGGTTGGAGGGGGCCACATGAAGGAACACCAGGACGACATGGACCAGAGCCGTCACCAGGCAGAGGACTACGGCGGTGTGCAGCCCTGCTTTCACCGTACGAAAGCCCATGGGTGACTTACCCGGTCTGACCGCTTCCTCATTGCGCTGCCGGGGGACCGGACCGGAATCGGACTGATGGAGTTCCTTCACGTCCGCAGATTCAATTCCGCTCGACACCACCCACCCGGTCTTTCTCATGTCTGCTGATCGCCTGAGGTCTCTGCGACCCTCACCGACGGCGCGCGGCGGATTCGATCAGGATTCCGCCGCGCGCAGTCATCCGATGAACGGGCTTCGTGAAGCCTGTTGCCTAGCCCTCGTGGCCCTCGTGGCCCGCGGGCTTGTTGCCGTAGCCGTAGTGGTCGCCGGGCTTCCCGCCGTGGCCGTGGTCGTGGTCGTGGCCCGGCTTGCCGGGTCCCTCCTCGTGCCCGTTGTCCGGGCCGCCGTTGTCCGGGCCGCCGTGCTCCGGGCCGTGGTGCTCCAGGCCGCCGTGGTCCGGACCGCCGTGGCCCGGTCCGCCGTGGCCCGGTCCGCCGGGCTGACCGCCGTGCCCGCCGGTGACGTTTCCACCGGTGGTGTTCCCCCCGGTGGTGTTCCCGGCCGTGTTGCCCGCGGTGTTTCCGGCCGTGTTGCCGGCGATGTTCCCCGAGGTGCCGCCGGACACGAGGCCGACGATCGGTCCGCCCAGAAGGCCACCACCGATCAGACCCACGGTCGTACCGGTCGTCGTACCGGGGGTCGGCGTTCCGGCCGTCGCTCCGGTGGTCGTGCCGGTGGTCGTGCCGGTTGTCGTGCCGGTGGTCGTTCCTGCGGTCGCTCCGGTGGTGGTGCCGGTCGTCGTTCCGCCGGTGGCGCAGCCGCCGAGGAAGATCCTGTTGTTGTTGAGCGTCACCTCGCCGTTACGGGCCAGCGCCCGGCCCTCGATGTTCGCCCCCTGATTCACAAAGATGGAGGTCAGAGCCATGATGGTGCCGACAAAGGTGGAGGTGGTGCCGAGGGTCGCCGAACTCCCGATCTGCCAGTACACGTTGCACGGCGAAGCGCCGTTCGTCAGGAGGATCCGGCTGCTGGATGCCGTGGTCAGGGCTTCAGGAATCTGGAACACCCAGACCGAATTCGGGTTTCCCCCGGCGTTCAGGACCAGGTCGCCGGTGAGTCCGACACCGGACGTAGCCCTGTGGACGCCGGGAAGCAGCTCCTGACCCCCGCCGATACCCGCCGCGAGCGCGAAGTCCGGCGCCTGGCCGCCCAACTGGCCGGCCGCCTGGTTGTACGCCACGATCAGATCGCTCTTGGCCTGAGCAGCCGCGGCGTCCGCGGCGTGCACGGCGCCGAGCACCAGTCCGGGCGGGAAACCGGTGATCGCCGGGTTCGGGTGCGTCCCGAGGTCGTGGTCGAGCACCGAGGGGCCGGTGTTCGTGACTCCCTGACCTGCCAGGACGGAGTAGCTGGCGGTGGTGCCCAGCGGTACGGGTGTCGCGATGGCCATTGCCGGCGACGGCAATCCGGCGACCATTACAGCGGCAACCGTGACGGCGACGGCCGAGGACAGCCAGCCGGACAGCGTGCGGCGCCGAGCCGCCTGGATTTTCAGCTTCATCAAGAGGCCATTTCCTGTGGGGGGCCGTGGCGTACCGGGCCCTACCGTTCGCCCGGGAAGCCCTGGTGTATCGCTGCCGCATATTACGCAGGAAATTTCGCGCACCAACGATGAGTAAGGCGCGGAGGGGGGATTAATATAAACGCATTCCATGGCTGAAATCGCGCTGAAAATAATCAGACTCACATTGTTGATCATCCGACATTGCCCCCGAATGGGCAGAGCTCGGTTAACTCGCAAGAGGCAGCGCCGCACACCTGCCCAAATAAATCCAACCGCCGCACACGGAGATGTACAGCCAGGCAGGTGATCTCGCGAACCCGCAGGGGCGGGCGTGGCGGCCGGTTCGTCGTCAATTCGCTTGCCCCTGGCAACGCCGGTGGGTGCCCTCGCTTCGGACCGGCCAGGACGACAAGAAGGCATCACCCCTCACCGGCCGGGGTGAAGGGTGACCGAGGGGTGAGCCCTCTGGCCACGACGAAAGGGAAGGTGCCGTTGGCCTCGGGTGGAATCCCGTCCGCCGAGTGGCCTGCGGGCGGATCTCTGGAGGCGTGCCTGCTGTTCGGGTGATCCCGTCGGGCAGCACGGCCGTCACGGGCGCCGGCAGGCCCCCGGTCCGCGGGTCCTCGGGCAAGGTGGGCACCGGTCGGTCCGGTGGCTTCCTCGGACGGGTGCCGGGCGTGGCCGCGGGCCCGGGAACGGTCCACGTGCCGACGCCTCGGCACGGCCGTGTCGACGACCGACACGGCCTCGGGCGGCCCGGCGAGAGCCGGGCAGCAGCAGCCCTTGCGGCGAATGCGACTACTGCCTTCCGGGAAGGGGCGAGGCCATGCCACCCACTGAGGACCGGGATCCGGGCGCCCAGCAGTGGCGCGCCGGCGGCGAACAGGAGGGGGAAGTGGACCTTGCCGGCGCGCTCGCGGCAGCGGAAGCCGCTTCCCCGGTCGAGTCCCTGGACGTTGTCGCGCGGATGCTCCGGGACCGCCTGCACGCCGCCACGGTCTCGTTCCTGATCGTCGACTTCACCGGATCTTCGGTGGTACGGCTGGGAGCGGCCGACGACGTCAGGTCCGACGAGCCCCCTCAGCGCATCTCTCTGCCCGGCACCGTCTACGGGGACGTGGTGCGCACACAGCGGCCGGCCGTGCAGCGGGAGGGCGCCGGAGCGGTCAGGGTCGTGGCGCCCGTGACCAACCGCGGCGACGCGATCGGGCTGCTGGAGCTCTACCTCCCTGATCACCCCGATGAGGACGCGATGGGGCAGATCGGTGCGACCGCACACGCCTTGGCCTACATCGTCATCGCGAACCGCTCCTTCACCGATGTCTACCAGTGGGGCCGCCGTACGCGGCCCCTGAACCTGGCGGCCGAGATCCAGCACCGGCTCCTTCCCGCCTCGCTGGCATGTGAGGCGGCCCAGTTCACGGTCGCCGGAGCGCTCGAACCGGCGACGCACGTCGGGGGTGACACCTTCGACTACGTCGTCGACCACGACACCATGCAGCTCTCCGTCACCGATGCCATGGGCCACGACGTGGAAGCCGCGCTCCTCGCCACCCTGGCCGTGGGCGCCCTCCGTAGGGCCAGACGTGCCGGCGCCGAGCTCGAAGTACAGGCCTTGGAGGCCAACCGGGCCGTCATCGACCACGGCAGGCGGGGCTTCGTCACCGGGCAGCTGCTGCGCATCAGCCTGCTCGACGGGATGACTCAGTTCGTCAATGCGGGGCATCCCTGGCCGCTGCGCCTGAGACACGGGAGGGTCGAGGAGATCGTTCCCGAAGTGGATCTACCCTTCGGGGTCCTTCCCCGTGCCGCCTACCGGGTGCAGCGGCTGGACCTGCAATCGGGTGACCGGCTGGTGATGCTCACCGACGGCATGCTGGAGCGCCGTGCTGTCGAGGTGGACCTGCCCTCTCTGATCGTGGACACATGCGATCTCCACCCCCGCGAGGCCTCCCGCGCCCTGGTCGCAGCGGTGCTGCACGCTCACAGGGGGCGCCTCCAGGACGACGCCACGGTCATGTGTCTGGACTGGCACGGCATCCATCAGGACACACGCAGCGCAGACGCCGGGGCGGACCTCACGGAAGCGTCAGCGCCCGCGTAGCACTCCGCCCACCACCCGGCTTGCAGCCACGACCCGACGAGGACGATCGAGGCGGGACGGTTCCGCGAACGCAGCCCCCTGGGTGCGCGGCCCGCCGATGCCGGCGGGCACCTCACCTCAGGCCGAGGCCGGCGGCGCGGCTGATTCGGCGGCGCGGCGGTATTCGGCGTTGATGCGCTGTGCTTCCTCGAGCTGGTCCTCGAGGATGATGATGCGGCAGGCGGCCTCGATGGGCGTGCCCTGGTCGACGAGTTCCCGCGCGCGGGCGGCGATGCGCAGCTGGTAGCGGGAGTAGCGGCGGTGGCCTCCCTCGGAGCGGAGCGGGGTGATGAGGCGTGCTTCGCCGATGGCGCGGAGGAAGCCCTGGGTGGTGCCGAGCATCTCGGCGGCCCGGCCCATGGTGTAGGCGGGGTAGTCGTCGTCGTCGAGACGGCCGAACGAGTCGTCTGCTGTCATTGAACCTCTCTCATGGAACGCATGGAGGGGCCCTGGTGCCGTACGGCACCAGGGCCCCGAAGGAACTACTACACCATCTGTCGGCCCTGATACTGCGCCGACCCCGTGTTTCCGCCGACCCGGCCGACACGCTGCCGGGAGTGCGGGGATCGCGGTTGCTTGACCGGAGACCACCTCACTATCGATGTCCTGCGGTACCCGGGCTCAGACCTCCGCCCGGGCGATCCTGATGGCGCTCGGCTCCTCCGTTCTTCCCTCGGCTGTTCATTGCCTACTGCTGGTACTGCTCTACCGCGTACTGCTGGTGGCCTGACCCAGCGCCACTCTTCGGCAGCCAGCCCCGTCGCCCATCGTGCGTCTGCTCTGGCTTGGAACCCCACTGCCGAACTTCCCGGTGCGCGCGTCCGCAGCCGACGCCTTCACCGAGGTGCTGCTCACTGTCTTCACTGCTGGGTACTGCACTTACTGGTACTGCCACTGCGTCAACTGCGGTACTTCTTACGGCGGCCCCTGATCACTGCGGGCCACCCGGTCCGGTCGTCAGTCCCGTCGCCGTCCTGCAACAACCCTGGCTTCGGAACTCCACCACCGCACCGTCCTGCGCACTGCAACTGCGGGTACTGCTGCCCGGCAGTTCGTCTCTGCCGGGCCCTGCTGTCTCTCTGGGCTACGAGAGAAACCATAACCACGCCACCGCTCAATGTCTACTCCAGCCGTCATAGATTTTCGCGTGTTCGACGGTGAGGTAATCGACCTCGAACAGCAACGGGACAAGGAGTGGATGAGCCGGAGAGCACGAGGAAACCGGTCGTGACGTCGTGGCCGGCCGCCCGGGAGGGAGCCGCGGGCGGCCAGGCTGGTGTGGGCGGGCTTTGCGGGGCAGGCTGGAAGTGCACCGGGTCGGTGCACCGCCGTGCGAAGGGAAGCCGTGGATGATCCAGAGCGCGGATGTCCGTGAGTGGCGGACCCACGACGTCGTCGACGCCGGCGGCCATAAGATCGGCACGCTGGAGGCCGTCTACGTGGACACCAGTACCGACGAGCCGGCCATGGCCACCGTCCAGGTAGGCCTGCCCACCCGCCGCCACCTGGTCTTTGTCCCGCTGAACGGCGCGATCGTCGGGCCGGGCTACGTCAAGGTCGACTACGACCGGTCACTGGTGAAGAAGTGCCCGTCGATCGGGACGGACGATGTCCTGCCCGTCGAGGACGAGGCCGCGGTGTTCGCGCACTACGGCCTGCCCTACCAGCCGGGCGCGAACGGTGAGCGGCAGCTCGCCCGCCGCTGACCGGCCTGTCGAGGAGGTGCCTTACCGCATGGTGCTGTTCCTGATCCTCGTCATCGTGGCGATCGTGCTGGGCATCATCGGCGCCGCCGCCGAAGGACTGTTCTACCTGCTGATCATCGGCATCGTGGTGTTCGTCGCCGCCCTGGTGTATCTGGTCCTGCACATCCGACGCTCCGGCCGGCATCACCGCACACTGCGCTGAGCGCCGGTGGCGCGACCGCCCGAGCAGGCGGGACGAGCGGTGAATAGAATCCGCTTCCATGTCGAAGCCTGACGAGCTGCTCGTTGACGTCGCCACCCTGGTGGAGTCCGGGCAGAGCAATCAGATGTCCCTGACCGTGGTCACCGGTGGCGCTGTCATCACCGGTCGGCTGGCTCCCGAAGCCGTGTGGAGGCAGCGGGTGTCGGAGGTCCTCACGGACTCGGCCCGCCTGGGCGAGTTCGCCGCCGTCTTCACCGCCACGACACCCCGGGAGGGGCCGCCCACCCACCTGCACTTCCATGTGGCCCGCATCCTGCAGGGCACGGTGGGGATCCCGGAGACGGGTGGGATGTACCGCGTCTCGATCGCGGACGTCGGCGCCTGGACCATGGGCGACTTCAGCTACTCCGACCACTGACCCGGCGTCACGTAGGAAACCCCTGGGCACGCGGGAGGGCCCGACCGGCGCGCTTGCCGGTCGGGCCCTCCTCGCAGTTCGGGTGTCGGCTCACGCCGGCCCTGTCCGTCAGACGGTCACCGGGATGCCGAGCATGGCGGAAGCCTGCTGGAGCGGGCTGAGGACATGCGTGGGCACGGCGGCCCGGGGAAGGCCGCGGCAGGTGAACCCGAGCTGGGTCATGGCCCGGAGGACTTCACCGGCGCTGAAGTCACGCCGGTCCTGGCGGGTGATGACCTGACCGACCTGCTTGACGGGGTAGGTACGGCGCCCGATGATCACGGACTCGCCGACGACCTGCTCGGGCTTGACGCCCTTCATCGACTCCAGGACACCGCTCTTGGTCAGGTCGAACGGGAAACGGGCGATGACACAGCGCATGTTGCCTCACAGGAAGAAGAAAGGGGGACGGTCGTTCCGCGGTGGGGCGGTTCAGCGGGCCAGGGCGAGGACGCCCAGAGCGACGCCCTGCTCGTCGACGACCGGCAGGGCATCGAGCCTGCGGTAGCGCATCGCGTGCTCGGCTTCGGTCATCGTGGTCAAGGGCGAGGTGACCGGCCCGCGGTCTCCCAGGAGGTCGCGGAGACGGACCTGGTCCGTGTACGCCGCGCTGTCGCGGACGGCGGCGAGCCTGGCCTGGGTGACCAGCCCGGTGCACAGGCCGTCCTCGTCGCAGACGAGCAGATGACCCGCTCGGGCACTGGCCATGACAGCCAGGGCCACCTCGACCGTCATGTCATCACAGACCTGTGGACCGGCCGCCTCCATCGCGTCGTCCACCCTCCGGTGCACGGGGTTGGCGTTCGCCGAGCGGGGCTGCATCCGGACCAGCGTCACAACGTGCCTCCTGCAGAGATGGGTCAGTTTCCTGATCACGTGGTTCTCAGGCCGCCGCATCGAAGGCCGACTGCCGCACGCTCACACGCCGGACCGTCGAAGCGGGCCGTCGCCTGCCGCGGGAGGCCGTGCCGCGCTCGGCGCGTTCGACGACCGGTGCGCTGATGACGACGGGGACGCCGGAGGGTGCCTGGGCGCCGGTGATGCGGTTCAGGGCCTCTTCGCCCGAGCGGACCTGGGTGGTCAGCGGGGTGATCCCGGCGGCCTGCATGAGGCGGGTCATGTCGCGGCGCTGGTTGGGGGTGACCAGGGTGACGACGCTGCCGGACTCGCCGGCGCGGGCGGTGCGGCCGCCGCGGTGGAGGTAGTCCTTGGGGTCGGTCGGCGGGTCGACGTTCACGACGAGGTCGAGGTTGTCGACGTGGATGCCGCGCGCCGCCACGTTCGTCGCGACCAGCACGGTCACGTGGCCGGTCTTGAACTGGGCGAGGGTGCGGGTGCGCTGCGACTGCGACTTCCCGCCGTGCAGGGCGGCGGCCCGGACACCACTGTTCAGCAGGTCCTGGGTCAGCCGGTCGACGGCGTGCTTGGTGTCGAGGAACATCATCACCCGGCCCTCGCGCGCCGCGATCTCCGTGGTTGTCCGGTGCTTGTCGGCGCCGTGGACGTGCAGCACGTGGTGCTCCATCGTGGTCACCGCACCGGCCGAGGGATCCACCGAGTGCACGACCGGGTCGGTCAGGTAGCGCCGGACCAGCAGGTCGACATTGCGGTCCAGGGTGGCGGAGAACAGCATCCGCTGCCCCTCGGGCCGCACCAGGTCCAGGAGCGCGGTGACCTGCGGCATGAAGCCCATGTCGGCCATCTGGTCGGCTTCGTCCAGGACGGTGATCGCGACCTGGTTCAGGTGGCAGTCGCCGCGGTCGATGAGGTCCTTCAACCGGCCGGGCGTGGCCACGACGACCTCCGTGCCTCCGCGCAGCGCTCCGGCCTGCCTGCCGATCGACATGCCGCCGACGACGGTGGTCACGCGCAGCTTCACGGCGCGGGCGTACGGCGTGAGGGCGTCGGTCACCTGCTGGGCCAGCTCGCGGGTGGGGACGAGGACCAGGGCGAGCGGCCGGCGGGGCTCGGCGCGCTGCCCGGCGGTGCCGGCCAGCAGGGCGAGGCCGAAGGCCAGGGTCTTGCCGGAGCCGGTGCGTCCGCGGCCGAGCACGTCACGGCCCGCAAGGGTGTTGGGCAGGGTGGCGCCCTGGATCGGGAAGGGTACGGTCACGCCCTGCGCGGCGAGGGCGGCCAACAGCTCGGCCGGCATGGCCAGGTCGGCGAAGGCCTCGACGGCGGGCAGCGCGGGAGTGACGGTCTTCGGCAGGGCGAACTCGCCCTGTACCGCGGCGGGTCGGCGGCCGTAGCCGCCCGAGCGGCTCGGGCCTCCGGAACGGCTCGGGGCCGACGATCCGAACCGCCTGCCCCGCTCCGAATCGGCGGCAGCGCCGAAAGCGGGGCCGCCGGTGCGGCTGCGGGTGCGGGAGGAACGGTCATTCGTACGAGTGCGGTTCATTCAGAACCTTCCTTGATGCGGCACGTATCAAGGAATTCCCGCAGCGGAAACGAAGCGCAGGGAATCACAAGAACGGGCCGAACGGAATGCGAAAGCGACTCCGGACCACAGATGTTCTGTACGGTCGCAGGCGCTGAGACGGGGTGGCGTCATGGGGGACGCGAAATTCGGAAAAGTCGAGTGGGGTTGAAACTCCGAGGAGGCTTTCACCCCGAATGTTTCGTCCCGCAGGTGACACCACTGCGGGAAATGTGTGCAGCTGGGGCCCGCACCCCGAGGGATGCGGGCCCCAGCTACGAAATGCGCGTCAGTGTCAGGCGGGAACGATGTTCTCGGCCGTCGGGCCCTTCTGGCCCTGCGCGATGTCGAAGGTGACCTTCTGGCCTTCCAGCAGCTCGCGGAAGCCTTGGACTGCGATGTTCGAGAAGTGGGCGAAGACGTCGTCGCCGCCACCGTCCTGCTCGATGAAGCCGAAGCCCTTTGCCGCGTTGAACCACTTCACGGTGCCAGATGCCATGCCATATCTCCTTCGGGGGCAGTACACCGGCGTCCGCACTGTGCGGACACCGTGTCGCCGCGATGATGCCCCGCCGGAAAATGACCGGAAATATGAAGCGCTCGAATGTGGCGAAGGCCGACTGGAGCGCTTGAAGTTTTTGGGTACCAAAACTGCAACCGAGATCGACAGTAGCACGCCGTAGCTGTTTGTGTGCGTGAAATATCTCCATCGCGTGCGGCGCGGAAAAACTCTCCCTGCGGGGTCCATTAAACTCTCCGACCGCGGGGACAGATATTGATTCCCCCCGAGTGCAGCGTTTCGGGAGCAAGGGTGTCCGCCGGCTGCGACGTGCAGTCCATCAGGACGTGCCCACGGCAAGGCGGCGCGACCGGCCCCCGCACTACGCCGCCGACCGCGGGTCGGCGGGGGAGGAGGACCAGGTGGTCCCGTCGCGGGTCCGCCCCCTGGTCCTTCCGGTCAACCACCTCTTCGGGAAAGCGAATTCGCGCGGCATCGGCAGTCGTGTGCCGCCGGTCATCGAGAATGCGCCTCTCGTGATCCGAGATCGGTGGGGCCAGTGCGAGTGGTGCGCGGCAGACCCTCCGAGCAGGGCATTCCCGCCAGTTGGGCACGCGGAGGGCACGGGAGGGTCCCACAGGTCCAGACAACGACGAAGGCCCAGGTCGTTGACCTGGTCCTTCGTTCAAGAGCGGATGACGGGAATCGAACCCGCGCCATAAGCTTGGGAATCTATGGCGCTCAGAGTGCCGATATGGCCTCTGGCCTGCAAATATTGGTTGCTGGGTGGCCCGTCGTGAGCGGTGCCGCTGCACCCCTGTCGACCGCTGTTCACCCCTCCGAAGGGCACGGATGGGGCACGGGTGGAAGGCCCCTGCGAGTACTACCGGAGGTGGCCGCGATGCGAGCGTCGTAACCGTCGTGTGGCGATGAAGGCCACGTCAGCCATGACGAGCAGGATGGCGATGATCAGGAGACCGCGCCGATGAGTCCCAGGATGACGGCCGCGAGAAGCAGGAACAGGAAGATCGCCATTGCGAGCACCTCCTCTGGCACGGGGCTCGGGGCGGTCAGCGGCGCGCGAGCTTCCGTTCGCCGTGGGCGCCGGGCTGGTAGGCCATCTCGTAGTGCTTGAAGATCGCTTCTTCCTGCTCGGCGGGTGGGCAAGCCGGTGAGGACGGTGGCCATGGCCGGTTCGTCGGTAGCGGTGTGCACGTAGATCGCTTCCAGCGAGCCGATCCTGTGTCCTTTTGGGTCGACGACGTCGCAGTCGCGCCACTCGCGGATATCGGCTGAATGGATCATGCCCCGTTCCCTGCGGTGCGACGAGGGTGCCACAACGGCCCCGGCACATTCACACGCCGGGGCCGCCCTTCCGGGCGCTGCACGTGAGAGTGCATCGACCCATTTATCATGATATGCCCCTGGCGTTTCTCCGGCACCAGTGATGTTTCGCGGCGGTACGGGCCACCTATCGCCGTGAGAATCCTGGCAGCAGCGCGCCCGAGCGACGCTTCCGCCCAAGGGCACGGATGGGGCCCGCGCCCTACGACCGTGCGACGCGCGGTATTCCACAACGTCGGCGTTCTGGTCAGGTCTTCCCCCGTACCGGAGGCTTCCACGACTAGCCTCCGCATCATGCTGCGTATCGCCGACACTCGCACCGGCCGCCTCGTGGAGATCCCCTCCGCACACCGCCACCTGCTGCGCATTTGCGTCCACCTGCCGGTCATCGACACCGGGATCGGCGCGGTGCACCTGCGGGCGCCCCTGGTCGGCGACGTACTGGCGCGCACCGCGGAGCTGCAAGGGCTGCAGTCCGTCACGGTCCTCGCTACGCCGGACCTGCCGCCTGAGCCGGCCCGGACGCTCGAACGGGCCATGGCCGTTCTCGGCATCCACCCGCCCGCCACCGTCGACGTTCACCATCTGACCGAGACGGTGTGCGCCGCTGCCGACGTGCACGTGCTCGCGTACGGCACCTCAGTGCAGGACGCCGTCGGCGGGGTCCGGATCGACGTGGGCCAGGTCAGCCCGGCACCCCCGGACGGGGGCGTCCCAGGCCGTGGCCACCTCCTCGCCTCGGATCTCCCGGACGCATTCGCCCCGGAGGGGACCGACCCGCTGGCTGTGAGGATGCTGTTGCTCGGGCACGCCCACAGCACGCCGGTCACGGTCACCAGCGCCGCGCTCGACGAAGCCCGGCGGATGCTGAGGCACTGGCGGCAGCAGGTGGCCGACTGGGCACAGGAGCCGTCCAGGCCGATCCCCGCCGACGTGCTGCGACAGGCCCATGCCGCGCTCGCCGATGATCTCGGCGTCCCAGCTGTCCTGGACATGCTGGTCAGCGTGGCGAAGCGCGCCGACGTGCCGGCCGGTGCCAAGTTCGAGACGTTCGCCTTCCTCGACCGCGTACTCGGGCTGGACCTCGCGCGCCAGGTCGGCCACCAGCACCCGGCGACGCCATGACTTCGGGCACCTTGCGGCGGCTGGTCGTCCTGCGGCACGCCAAGTCGGCCTGGCCGCCGGACGTGGCCGACTTCGAGCGGCCACTCGCCCCGCGCGGCTGCCGTGACGCCCCGGCGGCCGGCCGCCGGCTGCGCGAAGCCGACTGTGTTCCCGACCTCGTCGTGTGTTCCCCTGCCCGTCGCACCCGCCAGACGTGGGACCTCGTCGCGGCCGAGTTCGGCGCAGGCACTGCGGTGATCCACGAGGAACGCGTCTACCGGGCGAGTGCCGGGGAGTTGCTCGACGTCGTACGAGAGATCCCCGCGCACGTACGGACGCTGATGCTGATCGGGCACAACCCCGGCGTGCAGGAGCTGGTCCTGCTGCTTGCCAGTGAGACGGACGGCTACGCGCTGGAGCAGACCCGTACGAAGTTCCCGACATCCGCGATCGCCGTGCTGCGCGTGCCGGGGCCCTGGTCGTCCCTTGAACCTGGTGCCGCCCGGCTGACCGACATGGTCGTGCCCCGCGGTGCGAACCCCTGACGGTGCGGTCCCGACCGGTGCCGAGGAGAGGTGCCGCGGAACTCGCCGAGCGGCTCGCGGAATTGGGGCAAACAGAGGGCAGGCAGGCCGGCCCGATTGTCGCGCGAGCAGCACCAGCTGACGGTGCGGCCGCGGGCGGTGATGTCGGCGGTTAGGGCGCTGACGCGGGCGAGCGCGAGTCGTTCGTGGCGGCGGTCGGGGTGGGTGAGGACGGCGATGTCCTCGTAGGCGCTGCCCCGGAAGCGGGTGCAGGCCAGCGAGACGATGCCGTCATGGTCGAAGGCGCCCCATCCGTAGCCGGAGGCGGCGAAGTTGACGGGCCGGCCCCTGGTGGCGTGGATCCAGGCGGCCTGCCCGTCCAGGGCTTCGAGGGCTGGCGCGTCCTGGGAGGTCAGACGGCGTACGGTCACCCCGCGCGGCACCCGGGGCATCTCCACCGGGCTCCGGTGGACGTAGACCATCCGCTCCCGCAGGGTCACCCGGTCGAACGCGGAGTACATCGCGGAACCGAACGGGGCGGGTGCCTCGACGTAGCTGAGGGCGAGGGCGTGAGGGACTGCTGCTCGCCGCCTCCGGCATCGCCACGGTCTCCTGGCGGTCGATTCCCCCTGCCGCAGTGCCTTCACCATGCCCGGTGCCGTGGTGCTGCTGTTGGCCCTGGTGCTGATCACGCGCGCCCAGCGCCTGCCGCGTTCCGGTCAGGGCAGCTGACTCCGCCGGCCTGCGAGTTGGGGCGCGTGGAGGGCGCGGCTGGGCCCGAGAGGCCCAGACAACGAAGAAGGCTCAGGTCGGTGACCTGGGCCTTCGTTCAAGAGCGGATGACGGGAATCGAACCGCGCTATAAGCTTGCGAATCACCTGGTACTTGAGGCGCTGGAAGATTGTTGACCTGCGGAAACGTCCAGCTTGGAACTCGTTTTCGGATCCCGTTCCGCACCTCTGTTGACCGCTGCTTTCCGCCCTGACTGGCACGTAGTGGCACGCTGGTCAGTTTCCGCGCCAGGCGGTGAGCAGTTCTTCCGGGCCGTACGTTGCCTGGAGTCCGGCGCAGTTGACGCCGCTGCGGGAAACCGCGATCAGTGGCACGGGATCATCGGTGACTGCTGCCCGGTGTTTGTGCAGTGCGGCGAGATCGTGGTTGTCGAAGGCCGAGTTCTCCAGCCATTTGACCGATCCGAGGAAGAGCAGTTGTTTGGCCACCGGCTGGCGGTCGGCGCCGACCAGGTCGATCTCGACGTCGTTGCTGCGGGTCCAGTATCCGCCGATGGCAGGGGCGGCGGGCAGGTGGTCGTCGGGCAGGAGGCGGGCAAGGGATTCGCGTACAAGCGGCTCGACGGCGCGGCCCCGCCAGCTTGTCCATTGTTCCTTGATCCGGCTCAGGGTCAGGTCGCCGCGCATGCGTTCGATCTCTGCCATGTGCGGATCGAGGAACGCCAGCCAGAAGCGCAGGTACGGGTCCGCCACCCGGTAGCGGCGCTCCTTCGACGGCCGGAGGGAGACAGGCAGTTCGGCCGCGATCACGCGCTTGTCCGCCAGGACGTCCGTGGCCCGGGTGAGGGTCGTATGGGCGATTCCGCCGGCTGCCCGGGCGATGTTGGTGAACGTGCGCTCGCCGCGCCCGATCGCACGCAGTACTTCTCGGCTCATCGCCTGGGGAGGGAACTCGGCGGCCAGTGACCGTTCGGCGGAGACCAGGAGCGCGGAGATGGGATTGTCGAGCGAGGTGCGGAGGAACTCCCACAGCGAGGCCCCCTGCGCCCACTCGGCACAGATGAGAGGTAGCCCGCCGGTGACCAGTGCCGCATCGAACGCGGCCGCCGGTTCCAGGCCGAGCATGGCGCTGATGTCAGCGGGATTGAGCGACCCCAGGACCATCTCGCGTCCCCGCTGGTGGAAGGGCCGGTCGTAGCTGTTCAACGCCTCCATCATCGACAGATCGGAGCCGACCAGCAGCAGGAGTACCGGCTTGCGGCTGAGCAGCCGGTCCCACGCCCGCTGCAGCATGCCTTCGAAAGCGTCGATCCGGTCCATGAGGTACGGGACTTCGTCGATCACGACCACGCTCGGGCTGTCGTCGGGCAGGATCTCTGCAAGCAGCCGGAACGCGGCGTTCCATTGGGTCGGAGCCTCCTCGGCGAACAGATACCGCTCTGGCAGGGTGGAGGAGGCGACGGCGTCGAGCAGTTCCGTCAGCTCGTCCTCTGCTGATCCCCCTGCCGCCGTGAAGAAGAGGTGGGGGACCTCGGTCCGGCTCAGGAACTCCTCGACCAGGCTCGACTTGCCGACCCGACGGCGTCCGCGCAGCAGGATGCACTCGCCCGGCTTCTGGGAACCGCCCCCCTCGCGGACCTTCTCGAAGGCCGCGCCCAAAACCCGCAGCTCGTGTTCCCGCCCGATGAATCGACGCACGCCACACGCTTCCGCCGAAGATAGTATCGGCGGCGATACTATCGCGCCTGGGAGTATTCGGCCCGGCGTTTCGCCCGCCTGACGTCCGTGTCGCCTGCGAGGTGCTGTTGCTGAAGGCCGTCGGCCACCGAGGGTTGCGCTCACGGCCGGATCGGGCGGACGGGCGGCCCATCCAGCGCGCAGTCGCGGTCTCCCTGGGTCTGCTCCGTGGGACCCTCGCCGCGCCGAGATCCCATCCCCGGCCGCCCAACCTGGTGCGCTGTGAGGGTAGTTATGGCACGCGGGGGCGGGTCGACCTCTGAGCGGTCTAGACAATAAACAAGCCCCAGGTCGCTGACCTGGGGCTTTGTCATGGAGCGGATGACGGGAATCGAACCCGCGCTATAAGCTTGGGAAGCTCATGTTCTACCATTAAACTACATCCGCACAGTGGGCCAGTTGCCTGCATCCCTGGCTTTGCTCACTCTACCTCATGATCGACCCCCGGTGAATTTGCCGCGGGGTCGTTGTCGTGTGTGGCGTACACCGGGACGTGTGGGTGCGGGAGTTGGGGCGTACCGTGTGATGCGGAGCGGCGGCTGGAGTGGGTGCCGATCATCCCCTAATGTGGCGATTCGTCGCAGTACGGCTCGTTGGGGAAAGGGACTCGATGGAGCACACCGTCGTCCGTTGTGCCGAAGGGCACGTTTTCAGTACCGCCTCCTTCCCGCTGCAGCACCTCGGTGCCGGCCGGATCGGGCCCGGGCGGCTGCTGCGGTGTCCGCGGTGCGCGCGGTTGCGGCAGGCGGTGCCCGTGGGCGGCGCGAAGCGGTAGTCGCCGGGCCGGCGCGCGGGTCGTCGCTCCGATTGGGGGTGGCCCGCGCGCTCTGCGTATCCTCGGGACGTGCTTCTCTCTGACAAAGACATCCGGGCCGAGATCGACAGCGGACGGGTTCGCATCGACCCGTTCGAGGAATCGATGGTGCAGCCCTCCAGCATCGATGTACGTCTCGACCGGTTTTTCCGGGTGTTCGAGAACCACCGCTACGCCCACATCGATCCGGCGATCGAGCAGGCGGACCTGACCCGGATGGTCGAGCCGGAGGGCGACGAGGCGTTCATCCTCCACCCCGGTGAGTTCGTCCTCGCCTCGACGTACGAGGTCATCTCGCTGCCCGACGACATCGCCTCCAGGCTGGAGGGGAAGTCCAGCCTGGGCCGCCTCGGCCTGGTGACGCATTCGACCGCCGGGTTCATCGACCCCGGGTTCTCGGGGCACGTGACCCTGGAGCTGTCGAACCTCGCCACCCTGCCGATCAAGCTCTGGCCGGGCATGAAGATCGGGCAGCTGTGCATGTTCCGGCTCAGCTCGCCCGCCGAGTTCCCGTACGGCAGTGAGCGCTACGGATCCAGGTACCAGGGGCAGCGCGGGCCGACCGCCTCGCGCTCCTTCCAGAACTTCCACCGCACCCAGGTGAGGCACGAGGCATGAGCGACGTACGCGAGAACCTGACCTACGACGGCTTCGGGCGCGCCGTCCGCGAGCTGGCGCAGACGATCGCCGACGACGGCTACGAGCCCGACATCATCCTGAGCATCGCCCGCGGCGGGGTGTTCGTCGCCGGCGGCCTCGCGTACGCGCTCGACTGCAAGAACATCCACCTGGTGAACGTGGAGTTCTACACCGGCGTCGGGACCACGTTGGAGATGCCGGTCATGCTGGCACCCGTGCCCGAGGCGATCGACTTCACCGACAAGAAGGTCCTCATCGCCGATGACGTGGCCGACACCGGCAAGACGCTGAAACTCGTCCACGACTTCTGCCTGGGTCACGTCGCCGAGGTGCGCTCCGCCGTCATCTACGAGAAGTCCCACTCCCTCGTGAAGTGCGAGTACGTGTGGAAGAAGACCGACGAGTGGATCAACTTCCCGTGGTCGGTCGAGCCGCCCGTCGTCAAGCGTGAGGGCCAGGTCCTCGACGCCTGACAGGCGGACGGACGGACGACGGCACCACACAGAGGGCCCGCCGCGCACAGTGCGCGGCGGGCCCTTTCGTGTGCGGGGTGCGGGCTGCGGGCTAGATCGTGCCCAGCTTGATGATCGACAGCAGGGCGACCAGCTGGATCGCGGACGCGCCCAGGGCCTTCGGCCACGGCAGGTCGTGCGACTTGCTCACCAGCGAGGTGAACAGGGCGCCGGCCGCCACCCAGGTGGCCCAGCCCAGCACCTGGACGACCATGTTGTCGCCGCCGAGGAACACGGCGAACAGCAGGCGCGGCGCGTCCGTGATGGACATGACCAGCATCGACAGGCCCACCGTCGGCTGCCACGAGCCGTCGCCGCCCAGCTGGCGGGCCAGCGTGTGCGTGACCGCGCCCAGGATCAGGCCGCAGATGACGAAGGCCACACCGGCGGACAGGACGATCGGGATGGCCTTCGGCACGGTCGCCTTGATGACGTCCTCGCGGGCGTCGTCGAGGCCGAAGACCGCCAGGAGCCCGTAGAGGAAGGTCACGATCAGCGCGGGACCCCAGACCGCGTAGTCGCGCATCTGGAGGAAGGTCTGACCGGGCCGCGTCACGATCCCGCGGAGCAGTTCCTTCCACGGCAGCCGCGGCCCGGACGGCGCCGCCGAGGCCGCACCCGCCTGGTAGGTCGCGCCCTGGCCGTACGGGTCCTCGCCGACGGCGAAGACCTGGGTGTGCCCCGGGTTGTCGTTGTAGCCCCCACCGCCCCCACCGCCTCCGTGGCCGTACGGGGGCTGCTGCGCGTGCGGCTGCTGCTGCCCGTACGGGTCGAAGTACTCCGGCTCGCCTTGACCTCCCGGGCCCGGCTGCGGCCACTGCTGCTGCGGTGGCGGGCCGCCGACGGGAGGGTAGGGCGGGCGGCCGTACGGCGGCGGTTGCTGCTGACCGTACGACTGCTGCTGCTGCGGGGGTTGTTGCGGAGAGCGGTTGTTGTCCCTGCCGCGTCCGATCCTGAATCCAGCCACGTGATCGAACGTACCTGGTCCGGCGAGCATCGGTGGACGGGCAGCCGGAACAGCCACCCTTTGCGGCTGACCTGTGACATCCCTTAGGGGATCCCGGAGGGGCTGTCCCCACCCCGTGTGCGACCCCGCCGAGTGCCCGATTTACGAGATTGCGGTGTGTTCTGCGGCTTTCCGTTACGTTCTCGACGGATTACGCACATATCGGGTCCGTAGCTTCGTACTCGTCGCCGCCAGGCAGGACGAACGAGTACGAGCACGAGACACGAGAAGAGCCCCACACATGCGCACCACTCGCCGAACCACCCTTCGCAGCGCCGCCGTCGTCGCCGGCGCGGCCACCGCCCTGGCCGTCCCCGTCGGCTCCGCCTTCGCGCACTCGCCGGCCGTACCGCAGGCCCCGTCGGTCAAGTCGTCCGCCGGCCCGGCCCCGAGCGTCCGCGTGTACGTCACCACCGTGAAGCTGGCGGACGGTTCCGTCGCCAAGGTCTACAAGATCGGCGACAGCTACTTCGAGGCGGACATCTTCGCCGGCTCCACGAAGCTGGACAGACTGGTCGGCAAGGGCGGGGCGGCGTCGTACGGGCAGAACAACGGCCTGCACGTCGTGCTCCAGCCGAACGGCACGGTCACCTCCTGGATGGACGGCGCGTCGAAGCCGCAGCCGAAGCCGAAGCCCGCCCCCGAGGAGGAGATCAGGAAGGAGAGCTCCGTGCGGATCACCCTTGCCGACGGGCGGATCGCCAAGCTCGTGGACGGCCCGAACGGCAAGCGCGTCGAGCTCTCCACGTCGAAGGGCCACGCCCTCGCCACGATCGACGTGCGACGTGCGAGCGTCCAGCACGACGGCTGGACGTGCAAGCTCGTCCGCGACGGCAAGCACGTGAAGTTCGTCGTCATCGACGGCAAGGGCGGCGGGAACAGCTGGGTCTACGACTTCGACGGCAGGCTGATCGAGAAGTACACGGTGGACCCGGCGGGGGTCGGCAGCCCGGTGCTGGTCGCCTCGGGCGGCGGCACGGCGGCGGCCGGTGCGGCCGGGCTGGGCTTCACCATGCTGAGCCACCAGGCCTGAGGCCCTCCCCTCCCTGCCTGCACGACGGAACGGCCGGTCCCCCGGGTGGGGGACCGGCCGTTCCGGTACTGCGGGTGTCCTGCGTCCTACGGCCTACTTGGTCTCGGCCTCGGTCTCGGGCTCGGTCTTGGCCTCGGGCTCGCTCTCGGGCTTGACCTCGGCCTCGGCCTCCGCCTCGGGCTTGACCTCGGCCTCCGCCTCGGGCTTGACCTCGGCCTCCGCCTCGGGCTTGACCTCGGCCTCGGCCTTGACCTTGGCTTCCGGCTCGGCTTCGGCCTCCGGCTCGGCTTCGGCCGCCGCCTTCGCCTCGGCTTCCGCCTTTGCTTCGGCCTCGGCCTTCGCCTTGGCCTCTGCCTTGGCCTTCGCCTCAGCCTCGGCCTTCGCCTTGGCTTCCGCCTCCGCCGCGGCCTTCGCGGCAGCTGCCTCCGCCTCCGCCGCGGCTGCCGCCTCGGCCTCCGCCGCCAGCGCGGCCAGCTCCTCCTCCGTCGGGCCCGGGGCCTTCACGGAGTCGAGCAGCAGCTGCGCCACGTCGACCACCTGGACGTGTTCCTTCGCCTGGCCGTCGTTCTTCTTGCCGTTCACCGAGTCGGTGAGCATCACGAGGCAGAAGGGGCAGGCGGTGGAGACGATGTCGGGGTTCAGGGACAGGGCCTCGTCGACGCGCTCGTTGTTGATGCGCTTGCCGATCCGCTCCTCCATCCACATCCGCGCGCCACCGGCGCCACAGCAGAAGCCCCGCTCCTTGTGGCGGTGCATCTCCTGCTGGCGCAGGCCCGGCACGGCCGACATGATCTCGCGCGGCGGCGTGTAGACCTTGTTGTGCCGGCCCAGGTAGCACGGGTCGTGGTACGTGATCAGGCCGTCGACCGGCGTGACCGGCGTGAGGCGGCCCTCGTCGATCAGGTGCTGCAGCAGCTGCGTGTGGTGGATGACCTCGTACTCGCCGCCCAGCTGCGGGTACTCGTTCGCGATGGTGTTGAAGCAGTGCGGGCAGGTCGAGACGATCCGCTTCGCCGACTTCGGCTTCTTCGTCGACGGATCGTCGTCGTCCTCGCCGAACGCCATGTTCAGCATGGCCACGTTCTCCTGGCCCAGCTGCTGGAACAGCGGCTCGTTGCCCAGGCGGCGCGGCGAGTCACCGGTGCACTTCTCGTCGCCGCCCATGATCGCGAACTTGACGCCCGCGATGTTCAGCAGCTCCGCGAAGGCCTTCGTGGTCTTCTTGGCCCGGTCCTCCAGGGCGCCGGCGCAGCCGACCCAGTAGAGGTAGTCGAACTCGGAGAGGTCCTCCGCGTCCTTCCCGATGATCGGGACCTCGAAGTCCACCTCCTTGGTCCACTCGACGCGCTGCTTCTTCGCCAGGCCCCAGGGGTTGCCCTTCTTCTCCAGGTTCTTGAGCATCGTGCCCGCCTCCGACGGGAACGCGCTCTCGATCATCACCTGGTAGCGGCGCATGTCGACGATGTGGTCGATGTGCTCGATGTCGACCGGGCACTGCTCCACGCACGCACCGCAGGTGGTGCAGGACCACAGCACGTCCGGGTCGATGACGCCGTTCTCCTCGGCGGTGCCGATCAGCGGGCGCTCGGCCTCCGCGAGAGCGGCGGCCGGGACACCGGCGAGCTGCTCCGCCGTGGCCTTCTCGTTGCCCTCCATGTCCTTGCCGCCACCGGCCAGCAGGTACGGGGCCTTGGCGTGCGCGTGGTCGCGCAGCGACATGATGAGCAGCTTCGGGGACAGCGGCTTGCCCGTGTTCCAGGCCGGGCACTGCGACTGGCAGCGACCGCACTCCGTACACGTGGAGAAGTCGAGGATGCCCTTCCAGGAGAACTGCTCGACCTGGGAGACACCGAAGGAGTCGTCCTCGCCCGGGTCCTCGAAGTCGATCTCCTTGCCGCCCGAGGTCATCGGCTGCAGGGCGCCGAGCGCCGTGGCGCCGTCCGCGTTCCGCTTGAACCAGATGTTCGGGAAGCCGAGGAAGCGGTGCCAGGCGACACCCATGTTGGTGTTGAGCGAGACCGTGATCATCCAGGTGAAGGACGTGACGATCTTGAGCGCCGCGAAGAAGTAGGTGAGGTACTGCAGCGTGCTCAGGCTCAGCCCGTCGAAGAGGGCGATCAGCGGGTACGAGGCGAAGAAGCCGGGCTCCCAGCCGTCGACGCCGTGCAGGGTCCCCTCCAGCGCGCGCAGCGTCATGATGCAGGCGCCGACGATCAGGATGACGGCCTCGACGAAGTAGGCCTGGCCCGTCTTGGAGCCCGTGAAGCGGGACTTGCGCCCCGCCCCGCCCGGCCGGTTCAGCTGCCGGATCACGATCAGGGTGACGATGCCGAGCACGGTCATCAGGCCGAGGAACTCGGTGAAGATCTCGTACGGCAGCCAGTCACCGATGATCGGGATCAGCCAGTCGGCCTGGAAGAGCTGGCCGAAGGCGTTGACGATCGTCAGCAGCAGTGAGAAGAAGCCCACCGCCACGAACCAGTGCGCGAAGCCGACGATGCCCCAGCGGTTCATGCGGGTGTGGCCGAGGAACTCCTTGACCAGGGTGATGGTGCGCTGCGTGGGATCGCCGGTGCGCGTGCCCGCGGGCACTGGCTGGCCGAGTCGCACGAAACGGTAGATCTGCACGGTGGCACGGCCGAACAGCGCGACGGCCACCACCGTGATGACCAGCGACACGATGATCGCGGCGAGTTGCATGGAAGGGCTCCTCGGGCGGCACTTACTAAGCGGTAACTTATGAAGTCAAGGCTTGAGGTTACCCATTCCCGACGCCGCAATGTAGCCGAGCGTGCGGTGATCTGTGTCGCTCAGGCGACCCTTTGCCGGTACGCCGCGCGCGGGGTCTGCGCCAGGATCGCGAGGTCCATCCCGAGCCAGTGGTTCTCCACATAATGCCGGTCGAGCAGAGCCATCTCCTCCCAGGGGAGGTCCGAACGCGCGCTGACCTGCCACAATCCGGTCATTCCGGGGCGTACGAGCAGTCGTTCGGGGCGGTCGGTACGGGCCTCCGGCCGCGGCCCGACCAGTGACATCTCGCCGCGGATCACGTTCAGCAGTTGCGGGAGGCCGTCGAGGGCGCAGCGGTCCAGCGCCGCGCCGATCCGGCCGGCGCCGTCGTCGGTGCGCAGTCGCCAGGTGCGGAAGGGTCTGCCGCCCAACCCCGCCGCGACCTCCCGCGCGAACGGGCGGCCGCGCAGGGTCGCGTACAGCAGAGCGGTGATTGCCGCGAGCGGCAGGCCGAGCGCCGCGAGCAGCACCAGTGCCCCGACGAGGTCGAACACCCGCTTCGCCGGTGGGGCGGCGGGGGTCCGCACCCGCGGAGCGGTGAGGGTGAGAGGCATGCCAGCACGCTGCCGTACGCCTCCGGCGGTCTTGCGGTGGCGCGCGGCCATGGTGACCCGTTCGGCCGTCCCTCCGTTGCCGGGGGCCGACCCCCGGAGGCCGGACGGGGCCGGGTTCGAGCTCCCAGGGTTGCGCGTAAGCGCTAGCTAAAGGTTGAGTCGACTCGACTCAGCTCTGTTGACGCAAGCGTGGCGATGCGGCATGGTTGAGTCTGTTCCACTCAAGTCAGCTGGAGGAATTGAAATGGCACGTGCGGTCGGCATCGACCTGGGCACCACTAACTCCGTCGTCAGCGTTCTGGAAGGCGGCGAGCCCACCGTCATCACCAACGCCGAGGGCGCCAGGACCACGCCGTCCGTCGTCGCCTTCGCCAAGAACGGCGAGGTCCTCGTCGGCGAGGTGGCCAAGCGCCAGGCGGTCACGAACGTGGACCGGACCATCCGCTCCGTCAAGCGCCACATGGGCACTGACTGGAAGATCAACCTGGATGGCAAGGACTTCAACCCGCAGCAGATGAGCGCCTTCATCCTGCAGAAGCTGAAGCGCGACGCCGAGGCGTACCTGGGTGAGAAGGTCACGGACGCGGTCATCACCGTCCCGGCCTACTTCAACGACTCCGAGCGTCAGGCGACGAAGGAGGCCGGCGAGATCGCGGGCCTGAACGTCCTGCGCATCGTCAACGAGCCGACGGCCGCCGCCCTGGCCTACGGCCTCGACAAGGACGACCAGACCATTCTCGTCTTCGACCTCGGTGGCGGCACCTTCGACGTGTCGCTCCTGGAGATCGGCGACGGCGTCGTCGAGGTGAAGGCCACCAACGGTGACAACCACCTCGGTGGTGACGACTGGGACCAGCGCGTCGTCGACTACCTGGTGAAGCAGTTCGCCAACGGTCACGGCGTGGACCTCTCCAAGGACAAGATGGCGCTCCAGCGTCTGCGCGAGGCCGCCGAGAAGGCGAAGATCGAGCTGTCCTCCTCCACGGAGACCACGATCAACCTGCCCTACATCACGGCTTCCGCCGAGGGCCCGCTGCACCTGGACGAGAAGCTCACGCGCGCCCAGTTCCAGCAGCTGACCGCGGACCTGCTCGACCGCTGCAAGACCCCGTTCCACAACGTCATCAAGGACGCCGGCATCGCGCTGTCCGAGATCGACCACGTGGTCCTGGTCGGCGGCTCCACCCGTATGCCGGCCGTCGCCGAGCTCGTCAAGGAGCTCACCGGCGGTCAGGACGCCAACAAGGGCGTCAACCCGGACGAGGTCGTCGCCATCGGCGCCACCCTCCAGGCCGGTGTGCTCAAGGGTGAGGTCAAGGACGTCCTGCTCCTCGACGTGACCCCGCTGTCCCTCGGCATCGAGACCAAGGGCGGCATCATGACCAAGCTCATCGAGCGCAACACCACGATCCCGACCAAGCGGTCCGAGATCTTCACGACGGCCGAGGACAACCAGCCGTCCGTGCAGATCCAGGTCTACCAGGGCGAGCGCGAGATCGCGGCGTACAACAAGAAGCTCGGCATGTTCGAGCTGACCGGCCTGCCGCCGGCCCCGCGTGGCGTCCCGCAGATCGAGGTCTCCTTCGACATCGACGCGAACGGCATCATGCACGTCACGGCCAAGGACCTTGGCACGGGCAAGGAGCAGAAGATGACCGTCACCGGCGGCTCCTCGCTCGGCAAGGACGAGGTCGACCGCATGCGCCAGGAGGCGGAGCAGTACGCGGACGAGGACCTGCGCCGCAAGGAGGCGGCCGAGTCCCGCAACCAGGGCGAGCAGCTCGTCTACCAGACGGAGAAGTTCGTCAAGGACAACGAGGACAAGGTCCCGGCCGACGTCAAGACCGAGGTCGAGTCCGCCGTCGCCGAGCTGAAGGAATCGCTCAAGGGCGAGGACACGGCCGAGATCCGCACCGCGACGGAGAAGCTCGCCGCGGTCAGCCAGAAGCTCGGCCAGGCCATCTACGCCGACGCGCAGGCCGCCCAGGCCGCCGGCGGCGCCGGTGACACGGGCCAGGCCAAGGCCGACGACGACGTGGTCGACGCCGAGATCGTCGACGACGAGAAGCCGAAGGGCGGCGCTGCCTGATGTCGGAGGAGACCCCGGGCTTCGACGAGAAGCCCGAAGTCCCCGACGCCGGTCAGAACGACGCCGAGCCGAAGGCCGCCGACTCCGCCAAGGAGGAGGCGGCGGCCCCGGCCGGGGACGCAAGCCAGGACGTGGCGCTGCTGGCGCAGCTGGACCAGGCCCGTACCGCGCTCTCCGAGCGCACCGCGGACCTCCAGAGGCTCCAGGCCGAGTACCAGAACTACCGCCGCCGGGTGGAGCGGGACCGGATCACCGTCAAGGAGATCGCGGTCGCGTCCCTCCTGACGGAACTGCTCCCGACCCTGGACGACATCGGCCGGGCGCGGGAGCATGGCGAGCTGGTCGGCGGCTTCAAGTCGGTGGCCGAATCGCTGGAGACCGTCGCCGCGAAGATGGGCCTGCAGCAGTTCGGCAAGGAGGGCGAGCCCTTCGACCCGACGATCCACGAGGCCCTGATGCACTCGTACGCGCCGGACATCACGGAGGACACCTGCGTGGCGATCCTTCAGCCGGGGTACCGGATCGGCGAGCGTACGATCCGTCCCGCACGGGTCGCGGTGGCCGAGCCCCAGCCGGGCGCGGCCCCCAAGTCCGAGTCCGCGGAGGGCGAAGCGCCGGACGGCTTGGACGCGGATGCCCCCGACAAGGGCTGATGCACCACACGTAGAAGCACGGGAGGAGGGACACCGGGGATGAGCACGAAGGACTTCGTCGAGAAGGACTACTACAAGGTCCTCGGTGTCCCGAAGGACGCCACCGAGGCCGAGATCAAGAAGGCGTACCGGAAGCTCGCACGCGAGTTCCACCCGGACGCCAACAAGGGCGACGCCTCGGCCGAGGAGCGCTTCAAGGAGATCTCCGAGGCGAACGACATCCTCGGCGACGCCAAGAAGCGCAAGGAGTACGACGAGGCGCGCGCCCTGTTCGGCAACGGTGGCTTCCGCCCCGGGCCGGGCGGCGGCGGCTCGTTCAACTTCGACCTCGGCGACCTCTTCGGGGGGCAGCAGCAGGGCGCCGGCCAGGCCGGCGGCTTCGGCGGCGGCCTGGGTGACGTCTTCGGCGGCCTCTTCAACCGCGGCGCCGGCCCGGGTACGGGCACCCGTACCCAGCCGCGCCGCGGCCAGGACATCGAGTCGGAGGTCACCCTCTCCTTCACGGAGGCGGTGGACGGGGCCACGGTCCCGCTCCGGATGTCCTCCCAGGCTCCCTGCAAGGCCTGTTCGGGCACCGGCGACAAGAACGGCACCCCCCGGGTGTGCCCGACCTGTGTCGGCACCGGCCAGGTCTCGCGGGGCAGCGGCGGTGGCTTCTCCCTGACCGACCCCTGTGCGGACTGCAAGGGCCGCGGCCTGATCGCGGAGACCCCCTGCGAGGTCTGCAAGGGCAGCGGGCGTGCCCGTAGCTCCCGCACCATGCAGGTCCGGATCCCGGCGGGCGTCTCCGACGGCCAGCGGATCCGGCTGCGCGGCAAGGGTGCGCCGGGCGAGCGCGGCGGTCCCGGCGGTGACCTCTACGTGGTCGTGCACGTCGGTTCCCACCCGGTGTTCGGCCGCAAGGACGACAACCTGACGGTGACCGTGCCCGTGACGTTCGCGGAGGCGGCGCTGGGGGCCGACATCAAGGTCCCGACCTTGAACGGCCCTTCGGTGACGCTGAAGCTGCCGCCGGGCACCCCCAACGGGCGCACCATGCGGGCGCGCGGCAAGGGAGCGGTCCGCAAGGACGGCACCCGCGGCGATCTGCTGGTCACGGTGGAGGTCGCGGTCCCGACCGAACTGTCCGACAAGGCCCGCGAGGCCCTGGAGATGTACCGCGAGGCGACGGAGTCGCAGGACCCGCGCTCCGCGCTGTTCGAGTCCGCGAAGGGAGCATGACATGGACGGCCGCCGACGACAGTCCTCCCGTCTGGGAAATGGTGCCTACCAACTCACCGACGAGACCCCGGTCTATGTGATCTCGGTGGCCGCCCAGCTCTCCGGTCTGCATCCGCAGACCCTCCGCCAGTACGACCGCCTCGGCCTGGTCTCCCCGGACCGTACGGCCGGCCGCGGCCGGCGCTACTCGGCCCGTGACATCGAACTGCTCCGTACGGTGCAGGCGTTGTCGCAGGACGAGGGCATCAACCTGGCGGGCATCAAGCGCATCATCGAACTGGAGAACCAGGTCGCCGCGCTCCAGCAGCGCGTGGCCGAGCTCGCCGCGGCCGTGGACGGGGCGGCGGCCACGTTGCAGGCCCGCGAGGCCCAGGTGCACGCCTCGTACCGGCGCGACCTGGTCCCGTACCAGCCCCCGCAGCCGGGCAGTGCCCTCGTCGTCTGGCGGCCCAGCCCCAAGCGCCCGATGGACTGACCGGCACCCCGGTCCCCGTCTCGCACACCCGCCGGGCCCGCCCCTCCCAGGGCGGGGCCTGCGGGCTTTCGGAGCCCTTGCGGCCTCGTGGCCTCGCGGCCTCGCGGCTCGCGGCTCGCGGCTCTCGGCGCCCTCGGCGCCCTCGGCGCCCTCAGAGGCCTTCCGGGTCCGGCTCGTGGTCCGGATGTCCGTCGGCGTCCTGGTCCGGGCAGGAGGGCCGGCCCAGGATGCCCGCCTGGGCGATGAGGTAGCCGAGTTGGGCGCGGCTGCCGCTGCCGAGGGTGGTGGCGAGCTTGGCGATGTGCGCCCGGCAGGTGCGGACGTTCATGCCGAGGCGGCGCGCGATGGCCTCGTCGACGTGGCCCTCGATCAGGAGCTGGGCGATGGTCCGCTGCACGCCGGAGATCCCGCCGGGGGTGCTGCGGTACGTCACTTCCTCCTGGAGCGGCACGGCCCGGTGCCACAGCTGCTCGAAGACCTTGATGAGGTAGTCGACCAGGCCCGGGTGGCGCAGTTCCAGGGCGACCCGGCGGTCGTCGCTCACGGGGATGAAGGCGACCGTGCGGTCGAAGATGATCAGGCGTTCTATCAGCTCTTCGAGGGTGCGGATCTCCACCTTGCCCGTCGAGATCCGTTCCACGTAGGCCAGCGTGCCCTGGCTGTGCCGCGCGGTGTGCTGGTACAGGGTCCGTATGCTGACCCCGCGGTCGATCAGCGGCTGGTCGCGTTCCAGGGCCTGGGTGAGGGCCAGGGAGGGCCGGGCGCCGCCCGGCTGGACCGTCAGCACCTCGGTGTGGCATTCGGCCGTCGCGAGGTTCAGGGCGGCGTTGATCTGTTCGAAGCCCTCCAGCACCGTGATGGCGTGCGTGTTGGCCGGGCTCTGTGCGCTGATGGCGAGGAAAGGCTCGAAAGTGTCGGTGAGATCTACAGCGCTGCGTCGGCGGTCCTGGATCTCGCGTTCAATCGGATGGAGCCGTTGAGCCAAAGCTACGGCCGGCGGAACCGGACGGAGCTGGTTCGCGTCATCCGGGTCGGGCTGCAGAAGAGCGAATTCAAGCAGGCAGGGGGCGTTCTGGATCTCGCCCCGGGCGATCCGGCCGGTGCTCAGCGCGGTCGCGTAGAGCCGCGTCCCCTCGGCGCACATGGACGTCACAGGGTGGGGATGTGTCGCCTTTGTCTCGTTTCGCGTCAAATCTCCACCCCCCAGGGTCCTGAACATGCAAGAACATGATGCATCGTCCCTGTGGCATTGACGTGCCTGAATGAGCCATCGTCTGTCACGCGGGGGAGAGGATTCCATCAAGTGAGGACGAAGCCGACCATGTACAAGAGAATGCTTCGCTCGGTGCTTGCCATAGTTTTCTCCGCCGTTGCGGTTTTTGGGGCAGTCAGCGCCGTCGAAAGTGACGCGGGGAGCGCTAGGGACGGTCAGGGCACGAGCCTGACGAGCACGGACGACACGGGCTGGACCACGGCGCCCGCGGGTAAGTACGCGGACACCGGCTGGACCAGCCACCAGCTGGGCGGGAACGGCGATACGGGTTGGACCGACGCGCCTGTGACGGTGTCCGCGTGACCCCCGACGATCGCGGCTTCCGCCGCGAGATGGCCTCGGCCTACCGGTCGGGCTGGCAGTTCATCGATCTCGCCACGGCCATCCCCCACCCGGGCGACTCGTTGATGGTCACCCTGTTCGGCCAACCGATCGTCGTCGTGCGCGAGGAGGACGAGGACGTACGTGCCTACCGGTGCCTGCGCCGCCCGCGGGGCGCGCCGCAGCCCGTCCGCTGCGAGGTGCGCTACGGAATGGTCTTCGTCAATCTCGATCAGCGGGACCACCAGCTCTTCGAACCCGATATCACCACCGCCACCCCCCGCAGTGCCTGACGCGATTCCCCCGTCGTTCCAGATCGCTCAGGCGCTACCCCCACACAACGGCGCCATCGTGGACCTGACCACGATGGCGCCGTTGTGATGTCCAAGTCCAGTGCCTGAACCGGACAAGATGAAGAATCAACGGCTTACGCGCGCCCCATGGCCCGGTCCAGGGTGATCTCCATGACGACCCGGTCGGGATTGGGTGACGGCGTGCGCCCGTAGCGCTCCGCGTAGCGCGCCACCGCGTCGGCGACCGACGCCTCGTCCGTGCGGATCACCGCACGGCCCTCCAGCGTGGCCCAGCGGCGCCCTTCCATCTGGCAGACCGCGACCCGCGCGCCCTCCGGCCGAGCCGTCGCCTCCCCGGCCTCCCCGGCCTCCCCGGCCTGAGCGTCCTGCGCTTCCTGCGCCGCCAGGATGTTGCGCACCTTCTTGCTGTGCCGGTTGCTGATCACCCGGGCCAGGCCGGCCTCCGGGTCGTACGTCACCCCCACCGGCACCACGTGGGGCGTGCCGTCGGGGCGCGGGGTGGTCAGGGTGCAGACGTGCCGCTCCCGCCAGAAGGCGAGGTACTCGGGCGTCGGATTGAGTACGTCATGGGACATGGCCCGAAGGGTACGGCCCGATCGTGCCCTCATTTGCCTTGAGTGGAATAGACTCAACTTTGCATACGCTGACATTGTCAGTGTTGTTGTCGGAGCCAGTCGGAACTACCCCTTGGGGAGAGGAGAGGACACCGTGGACGCCGAGCTGACCAACAAGAGCCGGGACGCGCTGAACGCGGCCACCAGCAGGGCCGTCAAGGACGGCCACGCGGATCTGACTCCCGCGCACCTCCTGCTGGCCCTGCTCGCAGGCGAGGACAACGAGAACGTCATCGACCTGCTGGTCGCCACCGACGCCGACCAGGCCGCCGTGCGGACCGGAGCCGAGCGACTGCTCGCCGCCCTGCCCAGCGTCACCGGCTCCACGGTCGCGCCCCCGCAGCCCACCCGCGAACTGCTCGCCGTACTCGCCGAGGCGGACGCGGAGGCCGGCAAGCTCGGCGACGACTACCTCTCCACCGAACACCTCCTCATCCCCGCCCCCCCCAAGGGCGGCGCGGCCGGCGAGGTCCTTTCCACCCAGGGCGCGACGGCGAAGAAGCTGCTCGACGCCTTCGAGAACGCACGAGGAGGACGGCGGGTGACCACCCCCGATCCCGAGGGTCAGTACAAGGCCCTGGAGAAGTTCGGCACCGACTTCACGGCAGCCGCGCGTGAGGGCAAGCTCGACCCGGTCATCGGCCGTGACCAGGAGATCCGGCGCGTCGTGCAGGTGCTCTCGCGCCGTACGAAGAACAATCCCGTGCTCATCGGCGAGCCCGGCGTCGGCAAGACCGCCGTCGTCGAGGGCCTGGCCCAGCGCATCGTCAAGGGCGACGTCCCCGAGTCCCTGAAGAACAAGCGGCTCGTCTCCCTGGACCTCGGCGCCATGGTCGCCGGCGCCAAGTACCGCGGCGAGTTCGAGGAGCGGCTGAAGACCGTCCTCGCGGAGATCAAGTCCAGCGACGGCCAGATCATCACCTTCATCGACGAGCTGCACACCGTCGTCGGCGCGGGCGCCGGCGGCGACTCCGCCATGGACGCGGGCAACATGCTCAAGCCCATGCTGGCCCGCGGCGAGCTGCGGATGGTCGGCGCGACCACCCTCGACGAGTACCGCGAGCGGATCGAGAAGGACCCGGCGCTGGAGCGGCGCTTCCAGCAGGTGCTGGTCGCCGAGCCGTCCGTCGAGGACACGATCGCGATCCTGCGCGGGCTCAAGGGCCGCTACGAGGCCCACCACAAGGTCGTCATCAACGACAGCGCGCTGGTGGCCGCCGCGACCCTCTCCGACCGGTACATCACCTCCCGCTTCCTCCCCGACAAGGCCATCGACCTCGTCGACGAGGCCGCGTCCCGGCTGCGCATGGAGATCGACTCCTCCCCGCTGGAGATCGACGAGCTCCAGCGCTCCGTGGACCGCCTGCGGATGGAGGAGCTGGCCCTGAAGAACGAGTCCGACCCGGCCTCCATCGAGCGCCTGGAGAAGATCCGCAAGGACCTCGCGGACCGGGAGGAGGAGCTGCGCGGACTGACCGCCCGCTGGGAGAAGGAGAAGCAGTCCCTCAACCGGGTCGGTGAGCTGAAGGAGCGCCTGGACGACCTGCGCGGCCAGGCCGAGCGCGCCCAGCGCGACGGCGACTTCGACACCGCGTCCAAGCTGCTCTACGGGGAGATCCCGACCCTGGAGCGCGAGCTGGCCGAGGCCACGGAGGAGGAGGCGGAGGCCTCCAAGACCGGCAGCTCCAAGGACTCCATGGTCAAGGACGAGGTCGGCCCCGACGACATCGCCGACGTGGTGGGCGCCTGGACCGGCATCCCGGCCGGCCGGCTGCTGGAGGGCGAGACCCAGAAGCTGCTCCGGATGGAGGACGAGCTGGGCCGCCGCCTGATCGGCCAGGGCGAGGCCGTACGGGCCGTCTCGGACGCCGTCCGCCGCACCCGGGCCGGTATCGCCGACCCGGACCGTCCGACCGGCTCCTTCCTCTTCCTCGGCCCGACGGGCGTGGGCAAGACGGAGCTGGCCAAGGCCCTCGCCGACTTCCTCTTCGACGACGAGCGGGCCATGGTCCGCATCGACATGTCGGAGTACGGCGAGAAGCACAGCGTGGCCCGGCTCGTCGGCGCCCCGCCCGGCTACGTCGGCTACGAGGAGGGCGGCCAGCTCACCGAGGCCGTGCGCCGCCGCCCGTACAGCGTGGTGCTCCTGGACGAGGTGGAGAAGGCCCACCCCGAGGTCTTCGACGTCCTGCTGCAGGTCCTGGACGACGGCCGGCTCACGGACGGCCAAGGCCGGACCGTGGACTTCCGCAACGCCATCCTGATCCTGACCTCGAACCTGGGCAGCCAGTTCCTGGTGGATCCGCTGACCCCGCCGGAGCAGAAGAAGCAGCAGGTCCTGGACGTGGTGCGGGCCTCCTTCAAGCCGGAGTTCCTCAACCGCCTGGACGACCTGGTGGTCTTCTCCGCGCTGACCCAGGACGAGCTCGCGCACATCGCGGAGCTCCAGATCGGCCGCCTGGCCCGGCGCCTGGCCGAACGCCGGCTGACCCTGGACGTCACGCCGGAGGCCCTGGCCTGGCTGGCCGACAAGGGCAACGACCCGGCGTACGGCGCCCGGCCGCTGCGGCGCCTGATCCAGACGGCGATCGGCGACCGCCTGGCGAAGGAGATCCTCTCCGGCGAGGTCCGGGACGGCGACACCGTACGGGTCGACGTGGCGGGCGAGGACCTGCTGGTCGGCAAGGCGCTCTGAGCGGGGCGGCCGCGGGTCGCTCAGGTCGCCTCAGGACGCGTCGAAGCGGACCTTCGCGGTCGTCCCGACCTCCGGGGTGATCCGCAGCCGCAGCCCGGCTGCCCGGCCGGGCTGCGGCGCGTCGTGGGCGAGGGTGAAGCAGCCCTCGCTCTCCGGGTCGTAGTTCTCCGGATGGGGCCCCGGGCAGGCGACCCGTTCCGGCGCCTTCGGGAAGGACGCGACCCAGGCCTCGACATCGGCGTGCTCCATGCGGAACGTGCCGAGGACCGTCGCGCGGCCGTCCGCCGTCGCGCTCCGGTCGCACCTCCCGTCCCGGAAGTCCGCCGGCGGGGCCATCCGGGCGAAGGCGAGGACCTCCGCGCAGTCGGCCGTCCCCCGGGGGCCGTCGGGGTCGCCCGGATCCCCCACGACCGACCACAGCACTGCGGCGCCCACGGCGACGCCGACGGCCACCGCCGCCCCCAGGACCGCCTTCGACGCACCGCGCGTGGCCATGCACTCCCCTTACTCGGTTCTTACCCGTTCTGCCCGGAGCGGATCGTACGTGCGGGGCTGGACACAAGGTGGGCGCGATGGGGGAGGATGCAGGTATCCGCACGAAGGGAAAACACGGTGAGCATCGACCCGGCCTCGATTCCGAACTTCGGAGGGCAGCAGCCCGATCCGCAGGCCACAGGACCGGCGGGCCCCGTCGTCCCCGACCAGGATCTGGTCAAGCAGCTGCTGGAGCAGATGGAGCTCAAGTACGTCGTCGACGACGAGGGTGACCTCGCGGCGCCGTGGGAGGAGTTCCGCACGTACTTCATGTTCCGCGGCGAGGACGAGCAGCAGGTCTTCTCGGTGCGGACCTTCTACGACCGTCCGCACAAGATCGACGAGAAGCCGCAGCTTCTCGAGTCGATCGACGACTGGAACCGCCGCACCCTGTGGCCGAAGGTCTACAGCCACACGCACGACGACGGCTCGGTCCGTCTGATCGGTGAGGCGCAGATGCTGATCGGCACCGGCGTCAACCTGGAGCACTTCGTGTCCTCCACGGTCAGCTGGGTCCGCGCGTCCATCGAGTTCGACAAGTGGCTCGTCGAGCAGCTCGGCCTGGAGCAGGACATCGACTCCACCGACGGCGACGACGACAGCAACGGCGACAACAACAGCTAGCCGTTACAGCGGTACGCGGGCGATGAGCAGCAGATACAGCCCGTAGCCGTAACCGAGCCCGGCCACCACCGCGGTCACCATGACCGCGGTGCGCGGCCGGGCTCTCGCCACGACGGCGGCCATCGGCAGGAGCAGCGGGAAGGCCGGCAGCAGGAACCGCGGCTTGGACTCGAAGAAGCCGGCCCCGCCGAAGCCGATGACCAGCAGGATCGCGGTGTACACGAGCAGCGGCAGCGGGGTGCGGTCCAGGAGCAGCGGTATCGCCGACAGCCCGGCCATGGCCAGCAGGACCACCGTCACGGTGGTGGCGAGCGGCACGTGCCCGCCGGTCAGCACCCGCTCGACGGAGCGCAGCGCCCCGACGCCGAAATCGAAGCGGGAGCCCCAGCCGCGCTGCACGGCGAAGTAGCCGCCGAAGGGGTCGCCCACCTTCACGCCGACGGCCAGGACGTACGCCGTCCAGCCCGCCGGCGCCACCAGCCCGGCCAGCCACACCTCGGGTGCCCGGGATCTTCGTACGACGACGGCGTGCAGGGCCACGACCGAGACGGCGGCCGCGACGGCCAGCCCGGTCGGCCGGGTCAGCCCGGCCAGGACGGCGAGACCGGCGGCCCACAGCCAGCGGCCGCGCAGCAGTGCGTACAGCGCCCAGGCGGCGAAGGCGGCCAGCAGGGCCTCGGTATAGGCGAGGGTGAGCACCACCGCGTGCGGCTGCGCCGCCCACAGCCCCACGAGCAGCAGCCCGGCGCGCGGGCCGATCACCCGCTCCCCGACCCGGTAGATCCCGAGTGCGGCCACGGCGGCGGAGACCCAGGCGACGAGGAGCGCGGCGGGGATCGTCCCGCCGGGCAGTATCGCCGAGACGAGGCGTATCAGGGTGGGGTAGAGCGGGAAGAAGGCGTAGTCGCTCTGTACGGGCCCGGTCCCGGTGGCGACCTCGGGCCACATCAGGGTCCGCCCGTAGCCGTGGACGGCGATCCGCAGGTACCAGTCCGAGTCCCAGGACCTGCCGAGCACCTTCAGCGGATCCCGCCCGGCCCACCAGGACCCGAGGCCGAGCACCAGCACTCCGCCCCCGCGCACGGCGGCGAACACCCCGAGCGCGATCACCGTCGTCGGCGCGGCCGAGCGCACGGCCCGGACCGCGCGCGTCTCCAGCGGCGACGTGGACACGCCGGCTCTGCCCGTTGCCATCAATCCCCCGACTTTCCAGCTCGCGGTGGTCCGCTCACCCGGCGGTGAGGGCTTCGGGCACTCGCACGACGCACAGCTTCACACCGCCCCCACAACCCCGCAAGGACGCCGGATGTCCGCTGTCGGAACGGCCCGTCCGAACGAGATCCCGGGGGCCGCAGTCAGAGCCGGCGCAGCCGCTCGGCGGCCTCGCGCAGGACGTCCTCGCGCTTGCAGAACGCCCAGCGGACCTGGGTGGCGCCCGCGCTCTTGTCGTCGTAGAAGACCTGGTTCGGGATGGCGACCACGCCGCAGCGTTCCGGGAGGGCGCGGCAGAAGGCGAGGCCGTCCTTCTCGCCGAGGGGGGTGATGTCGGTGGTGATGAAGTACGTGCCCTGTGGGCGGAAGACCTCGAAGCCGGCCGCCGCGAGACCGTCGGCGAGGATGTCGCGCTTGGCGGCCAGGTCGGCGCGGAGGGTGTCGTAGTAGCTGTCGGGCAGGGCGAGGGCCTCGGCGATCGCGTACTGGAAGGGGCCCGAGGAGACGTAGGTCAGGAACTGCTTCACCGAGCGGACCGCCGTGATCAGCTCCGGGGACGCGGTGATCCAGCCGACCTTCCAGCCCGTGAACGAATAGGTCTTCCCGGCCGAGGAGATGGTGACCGTGCGCTCGTGCATGCCCGGGAGGCCCGCCAGGGGCGTGTGGGCGCCCTCGAAGACCAGGTGCTCGTACACCTCGTCCGTCACGACCAGCAGGTCGCGCTCGACGGCCAGCTCGGCGATCGCCGTGAGCTCGGCCGGCGTCAGGACGGTGCCCGTCGGGTTGTGCGGGGTGTTCAGGAGCAGCAGGCGGGTGCGCGGGGTGACGGCGGCGCGCAGTTCGTCCAGGTCGAGGGCGAAGGCCCCGGCGTGCGGGCGCAGGGTGACGGGTACGCGTACCGCGCCGGCCATGGCGATGCAGGCCGCGTACGAGTCGTAGTACGGCTCCAGGGCGATGACCTCGTCGCCCGGCTCCAGGAGGGCGAGGAGGGCGGCGGCGATGGCCTCCGTGGCGCCCGCCGTGACGAGGACCTCGGTGTCGGGGTCGTGGGCGAGACCGTAGAAGCGCTGCTGGTGCGCGGCGATCGCGGTGCGCAGCTCCGGGACGCCCGGCCCCGGCGGGTACTGGTTGCCCAGTCCCGTGAGGACCGCGCGGGAGGCCGCCTCGGCGATCTGCGCCGGACCGTCGGTGTCGGGGAAACCCTGGCCGAGGTTGATCGAACCGGTGCGCGTGGCCAGCGCCGACATCTCCGCGAAGATCGTCGTGCCGAAGGCCGCCAGACGGCGGTTCAGGAAGGGGCGGTCACTGCTCACGGGTGTGCTCATGGTCGTCATCCTGAGGGCAACCTCTGGACTTCCTCAAGTGTGCTTTGGGCCGCGCGGCCCGGGGGCATTTCCCCTTCACGCGGGACGCGGGGATCCCGCTCCCCCGGGAAGACCGGGGTGTGAGAGAGGTGGCGGACATGGGGTTCGTCTTCGTTGTGTTCCTGAGCATCATCGCGGTGTACCTCCTTACGAAGCTGGGCCGGTCGTCCGCGGGTCGCGGTTCGGCCCGCCGCGGTGGCCGCCGCAGCCACGGTGGCTGGTGGGCGGGTGACGGCGGCGGTGACTCGGGGGGCGGCTGTGGGTCCTCCTCGTCGTGCGGGGGATCGTCCTCCTCGTGCGGTGGCGGTGGTGGCGGCGGCGGGTGCGGTGGCGGGTCCAGCTGACACCGGGCACCGTGGATCGAGCACCGCCGGGCACCCGCTCGGCACTTGCTCGGTACTCGCCGGGTACTCGCCCGGCACCCGCGCGGCACCGCGTGGACGAGGGCGTTCGACGGTCCGACTGCCGTCGGGCGCCCTCTCGTTCGCCGATGCATGACGACGCGCGGGACGCAATCTGTTGAACACGTGAACTGCGGAGCCCCCGGGGGGATGTAAACCCCGTCAAGTTGGGTAAAAACGCTGTGAGTGCCGTGCCTTTCATGATTCCCTCGGTTGAGTAGACCAGTCCTCGGACCTCCCGGGACTTCCTGTGGACCCGTGCCGGTTTCCCCCCACCCGTGCTTGCTACCGCTGGCGGGCCCCGGCCCATCTCCCTCGCGCGTTTGCGGAGCCGACTCATGCTCACGACCCTCCAGACCTCATACACCGACACGCGTGCCGCCGATCTCGCCTGGGCTCTGGGTCGGGACCGGTTGCCCGCCCTGGCCGTACTGAACCTCGAACTTTCGGGGGCGAAGGTGGAGTTGCGCCTGCTCGGGGCGTCCCATCAGGTGCTTCTGGAGGAGGGGGAGGTGCTCTGCTCGGAGACCGTCGCCTGTATGCCCGGCAGCAGCACGCCGCTGCCGCTCGGCGTGGCCAAGCGGGTGGGCGACTGGGAGTACGAGTTCGCCGCGCGGGTCGAGACCCTCTCCCGCGGCTCTTTCGCCGGGCGGGCCCAGGAGTTGCTCGCATTGGTGGCGGATCACCCGAACGGACTAGCGGGCACCTTTCCCGGAAGTCCGCACGCCTTCACCGCCATGCTCGCGCAGCGCTACGAGGGTCAGGTGCGCTGGCGGACCTGGCACGCGTACCCGCAGGAGGGCCAGCTGGTGGCCACCCGGACGCGGGTGGGCGTACGGATCGGGGCGCCCGCGGCGGCGGCCCTGGATTCGCCCGCGCTGCTGTAGCGGGCGCGGGGGCGCGATTATCCCGCCACGGTTACGCCAACTGGCGGGATCAGTACGTCACTTACACCCATGTGGGTGACCGGATGTGAGGGGATGGTGACGTACGGTTCGCTTCATGATCGACCGTTCCGTCCCGCGCCGGGTACTCCCGGCCCCGGAGCCGCGGGGCGCCGCGACCGTCCCGGCCGCCCTGCCCGTACGGCCCCGGACCGGCCGACTCCTCGTCCTGGCCACCGTGTTCATCTGCGCCGCCTGCGGGCTCGTGTACGAGCTGGAGCTGCTCGCCCTCGGCACCTACCTCATCGGCGACTCCGTCACCCAGGCGTCGGTCGTGCTGTCCGTCATGGTCTTCGCCATGGGCGTCGGCTCCCTGCTTGCCAAGCGCTTCCGCCACCGGCCCGCCTTCGGCTTCGGCGCCATCGAGGCCGGGCTGGCCCTGCTCGGCGGGCTGTCGGCCATAGCGCTGTACGCGAGCTTCGCCTGGCTGGGGGAGTCCCGCCCCGCGCTCGTCGGCTTCTCCTTCGCCATCGGGGTGCTCATCGGCGCCGAGATCCCGCTGCTGATGGTCCTCATCCAGCGGATCCGCCGGCAGGACGCCGGCGGGGCCGTCGCCGACCTGTTCGCCGCCGACTACGTGGGCGCCCTGGTCGGCGGCCTCGCCTTCCCCTTCCTGCTGCTCCCGATGCTCGGCCAGCTCACCGGCGCCATGGTCACCGGCACCGTCAACGTGATCGTCGGCGGCGGGCTGGTCCTGTGGCTGTTCCGCCGGGACCTGAGCAGACGCAGCCGCTGGCTGCTGATCGGCGCGAACGTGACCGTCCTGGCCGTGCTCGCCTCCGCGACCGTCCTCGCCGACGACTTCGAGCGCAACGCCCGGCGCGCCGTCTACGGCGGGGAGGTGCGGGTCGCCGTCCGGACCGGGGTGCAGGAGCTGGTGCTCACCGGCCCGCGGACCGGCTCCCCGCGCTCCCTCGACCTCTACCTGGACGGCCGGCTGCGGGTCAGCGGCTACGACGAGTACCGCTACCACGAGGCCCTGGTCCACCCCGCGATGACCGGCCCGCACACCCGCGTCCTGGTCCTCGGCGGCGGCGACGGGCTCGCCGCGCGCGAGGTGCTCCGCTACCGGGACGTCTCCTCCGTCACCGTCGTCGAACTCGACCCCGGCGTGGTCCGCCTCGCCCGCACCGATCCGATGCTCTCCGCGCTCAACGCCCGGGTGTACGAGGACCCGCGGCTGGCCGTCGTCACGCAGGACGCCTTCCGCTGGCTGCGGGGGCCGGCCTCCGGCGACCGCTTCGACGTCATCGTCTCCGACCTCCCCGACCCGGGCATCACCCCCAGCACGAAGCTGTACTCGCAGGAGTTCTACGGGCTGGCCGCGCGGGCCCTGCGCCCCGGGGGCCGCATCGCCGTGCACGCCGGACCGATGGCCACGCGCCCGCGTGCCTACTGGACCGTCGACTCCACCCTCCGCGCGGCCGGCCTGCGCACCGCCCCCTACAGCGCGGGCGGCCGCCTCACGGGCTTCGCCGCCGGGCCCGACCGCACCCCCCACGGCGTGACGGACGTACCGCCGCAGGACTGGGGCTTCGTCCTGGCCGCCCGGGACCAGGACCCGCCGCTGCGCGTGGACCGCGACACGCCCGCGCTGCGCTCGCTCTCGACCCGCTCCCTGCAGGACGCCGCACGCGACGCGGAACGCACCCGGGTGCCCGGACTCCCCCCGTCGACCCTGCCGCACCCGCGGTATTCGTGACCCGGTGCGGGTCTCGTCGGTAGGCTCGACCACATGGAGCATCAGGTGTTCGTCCCGGTACCGGCAGACGATCTCCGCGCCGTGCTGCGCGACCCCGCCCAGGTCGCCCGGTGCGTGCCGGGACTCCAGCAGGACGCCGACACCGACGCCGGGCCGGTCTCGGGCCGGCTCAAGGTCCGGGTCGGCGGGAGCACCGTGACCTACCGGGGCGCCCTGACCGTCACCGAGCGGGACCCCGGGCACTTCACCTTCGACGGCGCGGGCACGGAGGCCCGGGGCAGCGGAACGGTGACGTTCTCCCTCGACCTGCGGCTGACCCCGGTCCCGGACGGGACCCGGCTGGACTTCACCGCCGGCGCCACCGCCGACGGGCGCGCCGCGGCCTTCCCGCCCGAGGCCGCGGCCACGGCCGTGGTGCGGCTGCTCGACCGGGCCGCCGGAGCGCTGACCCTCGCCGCCGCGCCCGACGCCGTGAGCGACCCGGTGGCCGAGGCCGAGGAAGCGGAGGGCGGCGAGGGCGGAGCGGACGGACAGGGCCCCGGGTACGTCGAGGACGACGTCACCGAGGTCACCGCCTCCCTCTTCGAGACCGACGTACCGCAGCCGTCCCTGGACCCCTTCCTCGCCGGTCGGTTCGAGGCCTCCGACGGAGCCCCGCGGCCTCCGGCCGAGGCCGCCCACGCCCGCCGCACCATGATCGGCCGCAGCGCGGAGGAGGTGGACCACGCGCCGCCGCGCGGTCGGTACGCCCCGGTCCCCGCGCCGGCCTCGGCAGGCGCCGGCGACAGCCTGCGGTGGATCGCTCCGGCCGCCGCCTTCGCGTTGGCCTCGGCGGTCGTCATCGGCCGTGCCCTGCGCCGTCGTCGCTGATCCGTGGTTCTGCCGCATTAGGGTCGACCGCATGAGTACGCAACTGAGCGCCGGCGGCGCCGAGGTGACGGTCGACCAGGAGAACGGCTGCCGGATCAGCAGCCTGCGCATCGACGGAACGGAACTGCTGCGCCAGGGACCGAGGTACGGGGCCTTCCCGATGGTCCCGTGGTGCGGCCGGGTCGCGAACGGACGGTTCCACGACGGCGCGACCGTCCATCAGATGCCGCTCAACCACCCGCCGCACGCGCTCCACGGCTTCGGCCGCGACTCGTCCTGGCGCCCGGCCGGGGCCACCGGCACCGAGGCCGCCTTCTCCTACGACCTCGCCGACCCGTGGCCGTACCCCGGCCGGGTGACGCAGGTCGTCACGCTCGCCGAGGACTCGCTGACCCTCGCCATGGGCGTCGAGACGTACGGGGACTCCTTCCCGGCCCAGGTCGGCTGGCACCCCTGGTTCCTGCGCAACCTCGGGGCCGGCGGCCCGGACGCGGAGGTCTCCTTCGAGCCCGGATGGCAGGAGGAGCGCGGCGAGGACCACATCCCCACCGGCAAGCGCATCGACCCGAAGCCCCGCCCCTGGGACGACTGCTTCGGAATGCCGCACGGCGTCGACGTCACCCTCACCTGGCCGGGCGCCCTCGAACTGCGGGTCACCAGCCGGGCCGAATGGGTGGTCATCTACGACGAGGAGCCCGAGGCCGTCTGCGTGGAGCCGCAGTCGGGTCCGCCGAACGGGCTGAATTCCCTTCCGCGCCTGGTCACCCCGGTCGATCCGTTGGAGGTCTCCACGACCTGGACCTGGCGGCGGCTCGGCTAGGCCCTCTTCTCGCCCCCCTCTAAGCTCAGGGGCATGAGTGACGTACGCGATGCGCTTCTGCAGCAGATCAAGGACAAGGCCGTCGTGCACGGCAAGGTGACCCTCTCCTCCGGTCTTGAGGCCGACTACTACATCGACCTCCGCCGGATCACCCTCGACGGCGAGGCGGCCCCGCTGGTCGGCCAGGTCATGCTCGACCTCACGGCCGAGCTCGAATTCGACTGCGTCGGCGGTCTGACCCTGGGCGCCGACCCGGTCGCGACCTCGATGCTGCACGCCTCCGCGGCGCGCGGTGAGCGCCTGGACGCCTTCGTCGTCCGCAAGGCGCAGAAGGCCCACGGCATGCAGCGCCGTATCGAGGGCACCGACGTGAAGGGCAAGCGCTGCCTGGTGGTCGAGGACACCTCGACCACCGGCGGGTCCCCGCTTACCGCCGTCGAGGCGGTCCGCGAGGCCGGCGGCGAGGTCGTCGCCGTCGCGACGATCGTCGACCGCGGTGCGGCCGACGCGATCGCCGGTGCCGGCCTGCCCTACCTCACCGGATACCAGCTCCAGGACCTCGGCCTGTCCTAGGTCGTCTCTCCCGGCTCGCCGGGCCCGGCCCGCCCCGCCGCGGCCCCCGGGTCAGCCCCGGTCCTGCCCGCGTCCGGGCTCCGTCCGGCCACCGGGAGAACTGGTGGAGAAGGTTCTCGGCGGCCCCTCCGACCGGCCTGACCTGCCCTTTCCCGGACGCCCGGGGTGTTTCACGTGAAACATCCCGGGCCGTTCGCCCACCACGTGAGACCGGCAGTCTGGACCCCTGCGCTGAGTCTGGAAAGATAGGCGCGACGATGACGTCGCCCCCAGGTCAGGGCCCGCAATAAGCACACTCCCCGCACATCCAAGGAGCCGGCAGATGCCCATCGCAACCCCCGAGGTCTACAACGAGATGCTCGACCGGGCGAAGGCAGGCAAGTTCGCCTACCCGGCCATCAATGTGACCTCCTCCCAGACCCTGCACGCTGCCCTGCGCGGCTTCGCGGAGGCCGAGAGCGACGGCATCATCCAGATCTCCACCGGTGGTGCGGAGTTCCTGGGTGGCCAGCACAACAAGGACATGGTCACCGGCGCGGTCGCCCTGGCCGAGTTCGCGCACATCGTGGCCGCCAAGTACGACATCACGGTCGCCCTGCACACGGACCACTGCCCGAAGGACAAGCTGGACGGCTACGTACGTCCGCTGCTCGACATCTCCGCCGAGCGCGTGGCCCGCGGTCTGAACCCGCTCTTCCAGTCGCACATGTGGGACGGTTCCGCCGAGACCCTGGCCGACAACCTGGCCATCGGCCAGGAGCTGCTCGCCAAGGCCGTCGCCGCCAAGATCATCCTTGAGGTCGAGATCACCCCGACCGGTGGCGAGGAGGACGGCGTCACCCACGAGATCAACGACGAGCTGTACACGACCGTCGACGACGCGATCCGCACCGCCGAGGCCCTCGGCCTGGGCGAGAAGGGCCGCTACCTGCTGGCCGCCTCGTTCGGCAACGTCCACGGCGTCTACAAGCCGGGCAACGTCGTCCTGCGCCCCGAGCTCCTCAAGGACCTTCAGGCCGGTGTCGCCGAGAAGTACGGCAAGGCTTCCCCGTTCGACTTCGTCTTCCACGGCGGCTCGGGCTCCACGGCCGAGGAGATCGCCACCGCGCTGGAGAACGGCGTCGTGAAGATGAACCTCGACACCGACACCCAGTACGCCTTCACCCGCCCGGTCGTGGACCACATGTTCAGCAACTACGACGGTGTGCTGAAGGTCGACGGCGAGGTCGGTACGAAGTCCAAGTACGACCCCCGCACCTGGGGCAAGGCCGCCGAGGCGGGCATGGCCGCGCGCGTCGCCGAGGCGTGCGCGAACCTGCGCTCCACCGGTACCAAGCTGAAGTAGTCGACCGCAGCGAGTCGAACCGAAGGGCCCGGCCCCCGTCCCACGACGGAGGCCGGGCCCTTCGGCGTCCCCCGGCAGGGGTGACGGCGGCGGCGGTGGACGGTGACCGCACGATGGTGTGAACTGCCCCGGAGTACGTGTCGGGGGCATGTACGGACCGATCGGTCGGGGGCGGGGGAGAGGGCATGCGCACATGAGGGCCGAACGAACGCAGGCGAAGCAGGACCGAGCCGTGCGCACCCGCCGGGCGATCCTGGAAGCCGCCGCCGTGGTGTTCGAGGAGCGGGGCTACGGCGCGGCCAAACTGACGGACATCGTCGAGCTCGCCAACGTCACCAAAGGCGCGCTCTACTTCCACTTCGACTCGAAGGAGGACCTGGCGCAGGCCGTGATCGACGCCCAGGTCATCATGCACGCGCCGGTCACCCCGCAGGAGTTCCGGGCGCAGGAGTTCGTCGACGTCGGCATGGTCTTCTCGCACCGCCTGCGGTACGACGTGCTGATGCGCGGCAGCGCTCGGCTCACCCTGGAGCAGAACGGCCGGGAACTGGACCGGGCGGCGCCGTACCAAGGATGGATCGACCTGCACACCGCCTTGCTGGTGCGGGCGAAGGAGCACGGCGAACTGCTCCCGCACGTGGACCCGGCGGGGCCCTCGCGGCTGGTGGTCGGCTCCTTCGCCGGGCTCAACGTGATGTCGCAGACCCTCGGGCTCGACCTGGACCGGGAGATCTCGGCGCTCTACACGAGCGTGCTGCCGAGCCTGGTGGTCCCGGCCGTCGCGGCCCGACTCGACACCGCGCCGGGGCGCGGCGCGCGGGTGTTGCACGGCACGGACGAGGCCCCCGGATGCGACTGTTCGAGCCCCTCCGCACCGGTCCCGGCCGGCGTCGGCTGATCCTTGCCGCCGGGCCGTGGATCAGGTTCCGGCGGCCCGGGGCCGTACCGCGTCGGCCCGCGCGCCGCCGCGCCCGATCGACAACGTCGCGCCCCGCACCGGGGATCCGGCGGACCACCGCTCGCCCGGCGGCAGCGGCCCGGCAGACTGGGGGCATGTCCATTCACCAGAACCTGCTCGGGGGCCCCGCCCCCACCCACCTGCCCGACGAGCCCGGCCGCGAGGCCGTCGCCGCCGGCACCCCCGCCGTCGAGGTGGCGGCCGCGCACCCCACGTCGTCCCTCGCCTGGGCGATCCTCGCCGACGAGGCCTTCGCCGGCGGCCGCACCGTCGAGTCGTACGCCTACGCCCGTACGGGCTACCACCGCGGCCTCGACGCGCTGCGCCGCGCCGGATGGAAGGGCCACGGTCCGGTCCCGTGGGAGCACGAGCCGAACCGCGGCTTCCTGCGCGCCCTGCACGCCCTGGCCCGCGCGGCCGAGGTGATCGGCGAGAAGGAGGAGTACGAGCGCTGCTCGACCTTCCTGCGTGACTCGTCCCCGACGGCCGCGGACACGCTGAGCGCCTGAGTCCGTACGGCGGGGAGTGACACGCACCGAATTGTGTGGTCTGTGTCACTCTCCGCTGGAGCGCCGGCGCGCCGGTGTCCTATGCTGCGGGCAGGGGACCGGGGCTCCACTCACCTCACGGAAGGGGCGGACCGCTACCCGGAAGCACGTGTCGAGGAGACAGCGATGTCGAAAACCCTTGATGCCTCCGGAGTCGGCGGGTCGGAAACCCCGAACCTCGACTTCGACGGCACGACCCCGTACGAGGACTACGTCCAGGCGGACGTCCTCACCCACCTCCAGCACCTCCGCTCGGACGACCCGGGCGAGATGGTCTTCCTGGTGACGACCCAGGTCATGGAGCTGTGGTTCACGGTCATCGTCCACGAGTGGGAGACCGCCGCGAAGGCCCTGCGCGAGGACCACATCCCGGTCGCGATGGATGCGCTGAAACGTTCCCTCCGCGAACTGGAAGCCCTCAACGCCTCCTGGCGCCCGCTCGCCCAGCTCACCCCGGGACAGTTCAACGCCTACCGCGCCGCCCTCGGCGAGGGTTCCGGTTTCCAGTCGGCGATGTACCGCCGGATGGAGTTCCTGCTCGGCGAGAAGTCCTCCTCCATGCTGGTCCCGCACCGGGGCGCTCCGCGCGTCCACGCGGAGCTGGAGAAGGCCCTGCACGAGCCCAGCCTCTACGACGAGGTGCTGCGCCTGCTCGCCCGCCGCGGCCTGCCGGTCCCGGAAGCCGTCCTGAACCGCGACCTGTCGCTGCGCTACGAACCCTCCCCCGAGGTCGAGGCCGTCTGGACGGGCCTGTACGCCGCCCCGGACGACAACGAGACCGTGGACCTGCACCGCCTCGGCGAGGTCCTCACGGACGTCGCCGAGCTCGTCTGGCGCTGGCGCAACGACCACCTGGTCGCCACCCGCCGCGCGATGGGCGCGAAGACGGGCACGGGCGGCTCGGCCGGCGTGACCTGGCTGGAGAAGCGGGCGACGAAGAACGTCTTCCCGGAGCTCTGGACGGCCCGCAGCTATGTCTGACGACTCCACGAACATAGCGGCGGAGTCTTCGGCGGACCTGCGCGACCGTGCGGCCGAGCTGGACGCCGCCGACGGGCTCGCCAAGCTCCGCGAGCGCTTCACCCTGCCCGACGGGGTCGTCTACCTGGACGGCAACTCCCTCGGCGCGCTCCCGGCCGGTGTCGCGGGCACCACCGCGGACGTCGTGGCCCGGCAGTGGGGCGAGCTCCTCATCCGGTCCTGGGACGAGAGCGGCTGGTGGACCGCGCCCGAGCGGATCGGCGACAAGCTCGCCCCGCTCGTCGGCGCGGCCCCCGGCCAGGTGGTCGTCGGTGACTCCACCAGCGTCAACCTCTTCAAGGCCCTGGTCGGCGCCGCCCGGCTCGCGGCCTCCGGCCGGACGAAGCTGCTGGTCGACGCGGCCACCTTCCCCACCGACGGGTACATCGCGCAGTCGGCGGCCCGGATGACGGGCCTGACCGTCGTCCCGGTGGACCCCTCGCACGCGGCCGAGGCGATGGACGCGGACACCGCCGTGGTCCTCCTCAACCACGTCGACTACCGCAGCGGTCGGCTCCACGACCTCCCCGCCCTCACCACGGCGGCCCACGCCGCCGGGGCGATCACGGTCTGGGACCTGTGCCACTCCGCCGGAGCCCTCCCCGTCGACCTCGACGCGCACGCCGTCGACCTCGCGGTGGGCTGCACGTACAAGTACCTCAACGGCGGCCCCGGCGCGCCCGCGTACCTGTACATCGCCGCCCGCCACCAGGCCGACTTCGACTCCCCGCTCCCGGGCTGGAACGGTCACGCGGATCCGTTCGCGATGACCCCGGCCTTCCAGGCGGCCGAGGGCGCGACCCGTGGGCGCGTCGGCACGCCGGACATCCTGTCCATGCTGGCCCTGGAGTCGGCGCTCGACGCCTGGGACGGGGTGTCCGTCGAAGACGTACGGGCCAAGTCCCTCGCCCTGACCGACTTCTTCCTCGCATGCGTGGCGGCGTACGTCCCGCAGGGCCGGGTCGAGTCGGTCACCCCGGTCGAGCACGGCCGCCGCGGGAGCCAGATCTCGCTGCGGACCGAGAACGCCCGTGAGGTCATGGGGGAGCTCATCTCCCGGGGGGTCATCGGCGACTTCCGCGCACCCGACGTCCTGCGCTTCGGCTTCACCCCGCTCTACGTCGGTTTCGCCGACGCCGAGCGCGCGGCGCGGACACTGGGTCACATTTTCGGGTGACTCGGTAGCGAAACGTCACATCACCGGGCGGGCGGGGCTACGGCTCCGTCCGCCCGGTCATATTCCGGGCCCCGCACGGAAGTGCCTGTTCCGGACTGATACGGTCCCGCTCTGCCGGAACACCGGAACATCTGTCCCCGCTGTCCCACGCGTTACCGAGAGGTTGAGCCGATGACGGACCCCGCCGCAGTGGAACGGGACGCCGCGGAGGCCGCCTCGGCCTTCGCCCACCCGGCCGTGGCGCCGGACGCGACCGCCACGTACGGGGAACACCCCGACCACGTCGTCGACTTCTACGCCCCGCGCGGTGAGACCCAGGGCCCGGCCCCGCTCGTGGTGCTGCTGCACGGGGGCGCCTGGCGGGCCCCGTACGACCGGCAACACGTCACGCCATTCGCGGACTTCCTGGCCCGTCGGGGTTTCGCCGTCGCCAACGTCGAGTACCGGCGCGGTAGTTCGCTGCCGCACCAGAACGCCGAGGGGCCTGTTGCCGGGCGCTGGCCGGAGACCTTCGACGATGTCGCCGCAGCGATGGACGCCCTGCCCGGCCTGGCGGCCGACGCCCTCCCGCAGGCCGATGTGCGCCGCACGGTCGTCACCGGCCACTCGGCGGGCGGCCACCTCGCGCTGTGGGCCGCGGCCCGGCACGTACTCCCGGCCGGCTCCCCGTGGCGGCTGCCCGCCCCACCGATGCTGCGCGGCGTGGTGGCGCTGGCCCCGATCGCCGACTTCGCGGTGGCGGAGGAACTGGGCGTGTGCGGCGGCGCGAGCGCGCAGCTCCTGGGCGGGGCGGACCACTGGGACGAGCGACTGCCGTACGCCGATCCGGCGGCGCTGCTGCCGACCGGGATCGCCACGGCGGTGGTCCAGGGCCGGGACGACATCGTGGTCCCGCAGCAGGTGGCCGAGGCGTACGTGGCGGCGGCCGCGAAGGCGGGGGAGATGGTCGGGCTGACCCTCCTCGACGCCGTCGGGCACTTCCCGCTGATCGACCCGGCGGCGGACGCGTGCGCGGTGGTCGCCGAGGAGATCTCGCAGCTGGCCTGGTAGCCCCCGGCGGCGTGGCCCCCGCGGCCGCCCGGTCGGTGCTCAGCAGTCGTAGCGGTGGGCGTACGGGGTGTCCGGGCAGCCGCGGCAGACGAAGAAGTACGTCCCGCCGAAGTCGCCCAGCTCCATGCCGTGCCCGAACCCGTCGAGGGCGGCGGGGTCCGCCTCGGCCTTCCAGGACGGGGTCGCGGCCCCCTCCCGGCCGGGGTACCGGTCGTCCAGGGGCAGCCAACGGCCCGACTCCGGTTCGGTCGCGGTCACGCTGAGCAGGTGCTCCATGCGGGTGCCGCAGCCCGCGCAGTCGGGCCAGGCGGGCGGCTGGGTCCACCCCGGATAGCCGCCGACCTTGCTCTGCTGGGTGGTGGCCACGTCGTGGAAGCCGAAGCCGCGCTCCTCCCGCAGGGCCTCGAACCGCGCGTCGAGCAGCTCACCGAGCCCCTCCGGCATGTCCCAGTTCGGGTATTCCACCGCCGGAGTGGGGGACACCGTGCACGGGCGCGGCAGGAACTCCTCCTCGGCGGTGTGCGGGTACGGCGGCTCCCCGACGGTGGCGCCGGCCGCCGTCGATGCCGCGCTGCGCCAGTGGAGCCGGGGGTCGGCCGCGTACGGGGCGGTCTCGTGGACGAGGGGGCACCACAGGATCTGCAACAGGTCGGTGCCGGCCGGGAAGACGAGGCCGGGCACGTCCCGCGCGTACAGCTGGACCACCGGGACCATCGCGACCGGCTCGGGCCCGACGGGGGCGCTCAGCGGCTTGTAGTGGTCCGGTTCGGCGCACATCGGCCAGGGATCGTCGGCCGGCCACAGCAGCGGCCCGCCGATGGAGCTGTCACCCGGTCCCGGTCGGCCCGCCCGGGGGTAGAGCAGGGTGACCTCCCGGGCCGTGCCGGTCAGTTCCGGGAAGACCGCCTCCACGTCGAAGGGGATCGGCGCCAGCGGCCGGGGCCCGGTCGGGCGGGCCTGGGCGGTGTCCTGCTGCGGGTGCCCTGACGGCATGGAGGTCTCCTGCGGCTCGTGTCGTGCGCGACCGACCCTGAGCCCCGCCTCCGACAGCCGGCGGCTAGCGATCCGGCTTGCCCGGGGCCAGGTGTTCCACCAGTTCGGCCAGGTCCTCGCAGACCTGCTCGATCTTCAGGCGGACGTTGTTCTGCTCGGTGACCAGGGCCGACAGCAGCAGTCCCGTCAGGGCCGCCGCACCGTTGAGGCCCTGGAGGTTGATCATGACTTCGAAGAGGGTGTGGTGGGCGAACGGGCCGGTATGCGCGGTCGCCGCCGCGATCGCCAGGACGGACACCAGCAGGGTGACCGGAGCGCTCCCGGCGAGCTGGAAGCGTACGGCCGCCCAGATGATCAGCGGGAAGACGAGGAAGAGCAACGAGAGGGGGCTCCGGGTGGCCACGAGGGTGACGGCGACGGAGGCGACCACCAGGGCCGCCGCCTCGGCCGCCCGGTAGCCCTCCCGGGGCCGTCGGACGCCCACGAGCCGGCGCAGGACCAGCAGCAGCGGGGTCACCACGAGGACGCCCATCGCGTCCCCGGCCCACCAGGCCGCCCAGACCGGCCAGAACTGCGACATCGGCAGGTCCCCGGTGAGCACGAGCGTGCAGGTCCCGATCGTCGCGCTGATCAGCATGGGCAGCAGACCGCCCAGGAAGACCAGCGCCAGGGCGTCCCGCAGCCGGTCCATCTCGGTACGGAAACCGGCCCTGCGCAGCATCAGGTACGCGCACACGGGGGCGAGGACGTTCCCCGCGACGATGATCAGGCCGGGCAGGTCGAAATCGGTGATCCGCTCGATGGTGAGGTACGTACCGAGCGCGATCCCGGGCCACGCCCGCAGGCCCATCCAGAGCAAGGAGGCCACCGCGATGCCGGTCGGCAGCCACAGGGGGGTCACCTCGGCGCCGTCGACGACCACACGCTGGTACAGGCCGATCAGGCCACCCACGTAGTAGGCGATGGTGACGGCGAGGATCGGCAGCAGAGCTGCGGGCAGACGTCGCCATCCCTCGGTGCGCACCACAGCATCAGACAACAGCCCGGCGCCCCCGCGGGCCATGACACGCGCTAGGGGGGGTCTTGCCGATCAGGGCGGGCTCGCGGTGGTCTCCCTGATCCACCCTGACCGACAAGACACCCTCTAGGGGGTGTCTTGCGGGTCGGGCCGGGCGTCGTGGGTGAGCACGAGTACGGCGGCGTCGTCCGTGTGGCCGGTGGAGTCGGCCACCTTCATCACCTCGGCGGCCAGCTCGCCCGGATCGGTGCCCGCGGCCTCCCGCACCACCTGGGCCACCCGCTCCAGACCCACCTCGATCGGGAACTTCGGCCCCTCGACCACACCGTCGGTGAGCAGCACGATCGACCCCGCCTTCGTCAGCCGGCGGCGGGTCACCGCGTACCCGGCCCCGGGCGCCAGGTTCAGCGGCAGGCCGCCGTCCTCGTCCGCTATGCCGTACTCGCCGTCGACGGTGGCCCAGACCGCCGGAACATGGCCGGCCCGGGCGGTCTCCAGCTCCCGGGTCTCCGGGTCGAAGCGCAGCAGACTGCAGGTCGCGAAGAGGTCGCGGTCCATGGAGAGCAGCACCTCGTTGGCCCGGCTCAGCACCTCGCCCGGATCGACGACCACGGCCGCCACGGCGCGCAGGCAGATCCGTACCTGCCCCATGAAGGCGGCCGCCTCCACGTCGTGCCCCTGGACGTCACCGATGCAGAAGGCGAGAGCCCCCTCGGGCAGCCGGAAGCCGTCGTACCAGTCACCGCCGATGTCCAGGCCGTGCCGGGCGGGCGCGTACCGGGCGGCGGTCCGCAGGCCCGGCAGTGCGGGCAGCGTGGCGGGCAGCATCTCGCTCTGCAGCGCTTCGGCCAGGTCCACCCGGGCCTGCTGCAGCTCCACCCCGCGGCGGGCCTGGTCGGCGAGCCGCCCGAGCGTGCTGAGCAGGTCGGCGCTGGCCGCCCGCGGGGCACGGCGAGGAGTCACGGAACGCTCCGAGGTGCATCCATTCGTCCCTGCTTCCGCTGCGCGAAAAGCCCGTGCACATCATATTTCCGCCCACCCGGAACCCGCCCCCCGAGACTGTTCCCGCCCTAGGTCGTCTCTTTCAGATCTTGTCGGGTGAGCCCGGGTCGTCCGGTGCGGTGCCTCGCAAGGCGGAGGGGCGCCCGTGTACTGGACGTACTCGGGTGTCCCGACAACGCGGCGAGGGGCCGTGCCGGGCTTGCCGGGCACGGCAAGATCCGGAAGAGACGGCCTAGGCCTTGGTCAGCCGGCGGTCGACCAGCTCGGCGGTGCGCTGCTGGAAGGCGGTGTACGCCGGGGTGCCGGGCGTGAACGCCTTGAGCTCGTCGGGCATCCGGCGGATCATCGCGAGCAGCAGCACGAGGCCGGCCCGGGACAGGTAGACCATCGCCCGGAACGGCGAGGCGCTCGGCCGGCCGGTGGTGCGTTCGCGCATCGCCACGGGTATCTGGCGCACGGTGAAGCCGGAGCGGGCTGCGCCCACCATGGACTCGATGGTGTCCCCGAGGTACTCCACGGGGTACCAGCGGGCGAAGAACCTATGAGCGGCCGGTTGCAGGCGCGGAAGCCCGAGGTGGTGTCGGTGAGCTTGGTCCGGGTGATGCGCGACAGCACGACGGACAACAGCGACATCGCCCACTTGCGCGGGCCGCGCACGGTGTAGTCCCCGTCGCCGGCGAACCGGGCGCCGATGACCAGGTCGGCGTCGCCGACGGCGAGGCGCTCCAGCAGCGCCGGCACGTACGCCGGTACTTCTACCTCAGTTGCTGGCGGCGCAGCAGCTCGAGGACGTACCCCAGCACCAGAAGACCGGTGATGGAGGTCAGAACGGAGAGTCGCACAGCGGACGGCGCCTTTCGCGCGAAAGGGCCAACATCTTTACAGGAGAGGCATATGGCACCTCGCATGACGCGAATGAGGCCCGAAAGGTTGCGTTCCGGGCCCCGTCGACAACGTGCGCGTGCAGGCGATCAGCCTCTCCGAATCACCTGGCGGAAGGCAGTCTCAGCAGATCAGAGAAGGCCGGGCGGGTGATCGCCTCGGCGAGCTGAACCCGCCAGTCGGCCAAAGGTTCGAGCCCCGCGGCCGACCAACCCTCGTGAGCAAGGACACTGAAGGCCGGGCGCGCGGCGGGGCGTACGAACGCGTCGGAGGTGGTCGGCCGGATCCGCTCCGGGTCGAGTCCGCTCAGCCGGTAGGCCTCGCGCGCCAGCCCCATCCAGGTCGTCCGGCCGCTCGCGGTGCCGTGGTAGACCCCGCCCGGGGCCTTCCCCGCCAGCGCGGCGAGGCCCAGGTCGACGAGGTGGCGGGCCAGCGCGTAGGACCAAGTGGGCTGGCCGTGCTGGTCGTCGACCACGTCGAGGGTGTCCCGCTGGGCGGCCAGCTTCAGCATGGTGGCGACGAAGTTCGGCCCGTGCTCCCCGTACAGCCACGCGGTCCGCACGATGTAGCCGTCCTGCGGGAGGAGCTCGGCGACGGCCTGTTCGCCGACCAGCTTCGAGCGTCCGTAGGCGTTGACCGGACCGGTCTCGGCGTCCTCGCGGTACGGCTGCGTGGCGTTGCCGGGCAGCACGTAGTCGGTGGAGAGGTGCAGCAGGCGGGCACCGACCTCGGCGCAGGCCGCGGCGAGGACGCGTACGCCGGTGCCGTTGACGGCGGTGGCGGCCTCCTCGGCGGTCTCGGCGCCGTCCACGTCGGTCCAGGCCGCGCAGTTGACGACGACCGCGACACCCTCGACGGCGGCCCGGACGGCTGCCGGGTCGGTGATGTCGAGGTCGGCGCGGCGCAAGCCCTCGGCTTCGACACCGGCGTCCTTCAGGACGGCCAGGACGTCCTGGCCGAGCATTCCGGCGGCTCCGGTGACGAGCCAGCGGCTGGCTCGCGGGTCCGCGATCACTTCTGCAGGGCCGCCTTCACCTTGAGCGGCTCCCACCAGGCACGGTTCTCGCGGTACCAGTCGACGGTGGCCTTGATGCCGTCCTCGAAGGTGACCTGCGGGGCGTAACCGAGTTCGGCGCCGATCTTGCTGATGTCGATGGAGTAGCGCAGGTCGTGACCCTTGCGGTCCTCGACGTGCTCGACCATGTCCCAGCCGAGGCCCGCGGCCTCCAGCAGGACACCGGTGAGCTCCTTGTTGGTGAGCTCCGTGCCGCCGCCGATGTTGTAGACCTCGCCGGCCCGGCCCTTGCGCATGGCCAGGTCGATGCCGCGGCAGTGGTCGGAGACGTGCAGCCAGTCGCGGACGTTGCCGCCGTTGCCGTACAGCGGGACCTTCTTGCCGTCCATCAGGTTCGAGACGAACAGCGGGATGACCTTCTCCGGGAACTGGTAGTGCCCGTAGTTGTTGGAGCAGCGGGTGACCACCACGTCCATGCCGTGGGTGCGCGCGTAGGCCAGCGCCAGCAGGTCGGACGACGCCTTCGAGGCGGAGTACGGGGAGTTCGGCACCAGCGGCCACTCCTCCGTCCAGGAGCCCTCGCCGATCGACCCGTAGACCTCGTCCGTGGAGATGTGGACGAAGCGGCCGACGCCGTGCTTGCGGGCGGAGTCGAGCAGCACCTGGGTGCCGACCACGTTGGTCATCACGAACGGGCCCGCGCCGGCGATCGAACGGTCGACATGGGACTCGGCCGCGAAGTGCACGACGACATCGTGACCGGGCATGACCTGGTCGACGGCCTCCGCATCGCAGATGTCGCCCTGGACGAAGGTGTATCCGGGGTGGTCGGCGACCGGGGCGAGGTTCGCCTCGACGCCCGAGTACGTCAGCTTGTCGAAAACAGTTATCTGCGCCGTGCCATCTGCAGCGAGCTGCTGGCGGACGAATTCTGAACCGATGAACCCGGCGCCGCCGGTCACAAGAATGCGCATAATACGAAGAGTAGTCCAGCGGCCGCCCAACGTCACATGTGCTGAGCTCCGCTTCCCCCCGCGCGCTCCCGCATAGGGTTCTCCCCATGCGTGGAATCCTCTTAGCCGGCGGCACCGGATCTCGACTCTGGCCGCTGACCCGGGCGGTCTCGAAGCAACTGCTCCCCGTCTTCGACAAGCCGATGATCTATTACCCCCTCTCCACCCTCGTGATGGCGGGTATCAGCGAAATCCTGATCATCACCACCCCGGACGACCGCGAACAGTTCGAGCGACTGCTCGGCGACGGTTCGCAGTTCGGCCTGCGGCTGGAGTACGCCGTCCAGGAGCGCCCGGAGGGCATCGCCCAGGCGTTCGTCCTCGGCGCCGACTTCATCGGTGACGAGTCCGTCGCGCTGATCCTCGGCGACAACATCTTCCACGGCAGTGGCCTCGGCACCCGCCTCGCCCAGCACACGAACGCCAAGGGCGGCCGCGTGTTCGCGTACCCGGTGGCGGACCCCACCGCCTACGGCGTGGTCGAGTTCGACGAGCACGGCCAGGCCATCTCCATCGAGGAGAAGCCCGAGAAGCCCAAGTCCCGCTACGCGGTGCCGGGTCTGTACTTCTACGACAACCGGGTCGTCGAGATAGCCAAGGGCCTGAAGCCCAGCGCCCGCGGCGAGCTGGAGATCACCGCCGTCAACGACACCTACCTCCAGGCCGGCGAGCTCAACGTGACCATCCTCGACCGCGGTACCGCGTGGCTGGACACCGGCACCTTCGTCTCGATGGTGCAGGCCTCCGAGTTCGTCCGCGTGATCGAGGAGCGCCAAGGCTTCAAGATCGGCTGCATCGAGGAGGCGGCCTGGCGGGCCGGCCTCATCGACTCCGCGCAGCTGCGCGCGCTCGCCGAACCGCTGACCAAGAGCGGCTACGGCGACTACCTGCTGATGCTGCTCGCCGAGGAGGACGCCCGATGAAGTTCCGCGAACTCTCCATCGCCGGCGCCTTCGAGGTCACCCCGCAGCTGCACGGCGACCCGCGTGGACTGTTCACCGAGTGGTACCGCTTCGACCGCCTCGCCGAGGTCGTCGGCCACCCGCTGAACCTGGCGCAGGCGAACCTCTCGGTCTCCTCCGCGGGCGTGGTCCGCGGCATCCACTTCGCCGACGTACCGCGCGGCCAGGCCAAGTACGTGACCTGCGTACGCGGCGCCGCGCTCGACGTCATCGTCGACCTGCGGGTCGGCTCCCCCACCTTCGGCCGGTGGGAGGGTGTCCGCCTCGACGACGTGGACCGCCGCGCGGTCTACATCCCCGAGGGTCTCGGCCACGGCTTCTGCGCTCTGAGCGACGACGCGACGCTGTCGTACCTCTGCTCGGAGACCTACAACCCGACCGGCGAGCACTCGGTGCACCCGCTCGACCCCGACCTGGGCATCGAGTGGCCGGCCGACGTCCCGCTGCTGTCCGCCCGCGACGAGGCCGCGCCCTCGCTGGCCGAGGCCCTCGCGACCGGTCTGCTGCCCGACCACGCCGCCTGCGTCGAGTTCACCGAATCCCTGCGCGTGAACTGACCCACCGCCGTACACGAGTGAGGGCCGTACCCCCTCCGGGGTGCGGCCCTCACTCGTACCCGCGCCCGCCCCCGTCGGTACGGACGGGGGACCCGGGCACCCGGGCACCCGGGCACCCGGACATGCCGAAGGGCCCCTTCCCACCGCCGAGGCGATGGGAAGGGGCCCTTCAGTGCAACTTGGTGCCCGATGAACGGGCTACCAGGTCAGAGCACGAAATTACTTCGTGATCTTGATGACCTGGCCGGCGCCCACGGTACGACCACCCTCACGGATGGCGAACTTCAGGCCCTCCTCCATGGCGACCGGCTGGATCAGCGCGACCGTCATCTCGGTGTTGTCGCCCGGCATGACCATCTCCGTGCCGGCCGGCAGGGTGACGACACCCGTGACGTCCGTGGTACGGAAGTAGAACTGCGGGCGGTAGTTGTTGAAGAACGGGGTGTGACGGCCACCCTCGTCCTTCGACAGGATGTAGGCCTGGGCCTCGAACTCGGTGTGCGGCGTGACCGAACCGGGCTTGATGATGACCTGGCCGCGCTCGACGTCCTCGCGCTTGATGCCACGGAGGAGCAGACCGACGTTCTCGCCCGCCTGGCCCTCGTCGAGCAGCTTGCGGAACATCTCGATACCGGTGACCGTGGTGGTGGTCTTGGTCTCCTTGATACCGATGATGTCGACGGTCTCGTTGACCTTCAGGACACCACGCTCGATACGGCCGGTGACGACGGTACCGCGACCGGTGATCGTGAAGACGTCCTCGACGGGCATGAGGAACGGCTTCTCGGTGTCACGCGGGGGGGTCGGGATGAAGTCGTCGACGGCGGTCATGAGGCCGAGAAGCTTCTCGCCCCACTCCTTGTCGCCCTCGAGCGCCTTCAGCGCGGAGACGCGGACGACCGGCAGGTCGTCGCCCGGGAAGTCGTACTCGGAGAGCAGCTCGCGGACCTCGAGCTCGACGAGCTCCAGGATCTCCTCGTCGTCCACCATGTCGGCCTTGTTCAGGGCGACAACGATGGAGGGGACGCCGACCTGGCGGGCCAGGAGCACGTGCTCCTTGGTCTGCGGCATCGGGCCGTCGGTGGCGGCGACCACGAGGATCGCGCCGTCCATCTGCGCGGCACCGGTGATCATGTTCTTGATGTAGTCGGCGTGACCCGGGCAGTCGACGTGGGCGTAGTGACGCGCCTCGGTCTGGTACTCGACGTGCGCGATCGAGATGGTGATACCGCGCTGGCGCTCCTCAGGAGCCTTGTCGATCTGGTCGAAGGCCGAGGCCTCGTTCAGGTCCGGGTACGCGTCGTGCAGCACCTTGGTAATGGCGGCCGTGAGGGTCGTCTTACCGTGGTCAATGTGACCGATGGTGCCGATGTTGACGTGCGGCTTAGTCCGCTCGAACTTCGCCTTCGCCACGGGGTCCTCCTGGAGAGTGGTTCTGTACGCCTTACTCATCGGCGCCAGGTGATCTTTGCTGGAAAGCCGGTCCCTCCGGGGCAACGGAGGGTTACTCCTGTTGCCCCAGAGGCTCCGGTGACAAGCCTAAAGCGTGTACTCGGAAGAGTTACTCGCCCTTGGCCTTCGCGATGATCTCCTCGGCGACGTTCCGGGGAACCTCGGCGTAGGAGTCGAACTGCATCGAGTAGCTGGCGCGACCCGAGGTCTTGCTGCGGAGGTCTCCGACGTAGCCGAACATCTCCGAAAGGGGCACGAGGCCCTTCACGACACGAGCACCGTGACGCTCCTCCATGGCCTGGATCTGGCCACGGCGGGAGTTGATGTCACCGATGACGTCACCCATGTAGTCCTCGGGCGTGGTGACCTCTACGGCCATCATCGGCTCGAGGAGCACGGGAGAAGCCTTGCGCGCGGCCTCCTTGAAGGCCTGCGAACCGGCGATCTTGAAGGCGAGCTCCGAGGAGTCGACCTCGTGGTAGCCACCGTCGAGAAGCGTGACGCGAACGCCCGTCATCTCGTAGCCGGCCAGGATGCCGAACTGCATGGCTTCCTGCGCACCGGCGTCGACCGAAGGGATGTACTCCTTCGGGACGCGTCCACCGGTGACCTTGTTCACGAACTCGTACGCCGGACCGTCGGTCTCGGTGATGGGCTCGATCGCGATCTGCACCTTGGCGAACTGACCGGTACCACCGGTCTGCTTCTTGTGCGTGTAGTCGTGACGCTCGACGGCCTTGCGGATCGTCTCGCGGTACGCGACCTGCGGCTTGCCGACGTTGGCCTCGACCTTGAACTCGCGCTTCATACGGTCGACCAGCACCTCGAGGTGCAGCTCGCCCATACCGCCGAGGATGGTCTGGCCCGTCTCCTCGTCCGAGTGAACGTGGAAGGAGGGGTCCTCCTCCGCGAGACGCTGGATGGCGACACCCAGCTTCTCCTGGTCACCCTTGGACTTGGGCTCGATGGCGACCTGGATGACCGGAGCCGGGAAGTCCATGGACTCCAGGATCACGGGTGCCTTGTCGTCACACAGCGTCTCACCGGTGGTGGTCTGCTTCAGGCCCATGACGGCGACGATGTCACCGGCGCCCACCGCGGCGATCTCTTCACGCTTGTTGGCGTGCATGCGGTAGATCTTGCCGATGCGCTCCTTCTTGCCCTTGACGGAGTTCAGCACCGCAGTGCCGGCCTCCAGGCGGCCCGAGTAAACCCGGACGAAGGTGAGCTTGCCGAGGTGCGGGTCGCTCATGATCTTGAACGCGAGCGCGGCGAGGGGCTCCTCGTCGGACGGCTTGCGCTTCACGACCACCTCGGCGTCGCGGACGTCGTGGCCTTCGATGGCCTCGATGTCCAGCGGCGACGGCAGGTAGCGGACGACGGCGTCGAGCAGGGGCTGAACGCCCTTGTTCTTGAACGCCGTGCCACAGAACACCGCGGTGATCGTGGGCTCGCCCTTGCCCTTGCCGGAGTTCAGGATGATCCGACGGACGGCGGCGTGCAGCTGCTCGACGGAGGGCTCGTTGCCCTCCAGGAACAGCTCCATGATCTCGTCGTCGTTCTCGGCGACGGTCTCGACCAGCTTGCCGCGCCACTCTTCAGCAGCCTCGGTGTGCGTGGCCGGGATGTCGACGATGTCGTACATCTCGCCCTTGGTCGCCTCGGCGGACCAGACGAACGCCTTCATGGTGACCAGGTCGACAACGCCCTGGAAGTCCATCTCGGCACCGATGGGGAGCTGCATGACGATCGGAACCGCACCGAGGCGGTCCTTGATCATGTCGACGCAGCGGTGGAACTCGGCGCCGGTGCGGTCGAGCTTGTTGACGAAGCAGATACGCGGCACGCCGTAGCGGTCCGCCTGACGCCAAACGGTCTCGGACTGCGGCTCGACGCCGGCCACACCGTCGAAGACGGTGACGGCGCCGTCGAGGACGCGGAGCGAACGCTCCACCTCGACGGTGAAGTCGACGTGACCCGGGGTGTCGATGATGTTGATCGTGTGGTCAACGTCGTCGAGGGGCCAGTGGCAGGTCGTCGCGGCAGACGTGATGGTGATACCACGCTCCTGCTCCTGCTCCATCCAGTCCATCGTGGCGGCGCCGTCGTGGACCTCACCGATCTTGTACGACACACCGGTGTAGAACAGGATGCGCTCGGTGGTGGTCGTCTTGCCCGCGTCGATGTGGGCCATGATCCCGATGTTGCGGACCTTGGCCAGGTCAAGCGAAGTGGTAGCCATAAGGCTTCGGTCTTCTCTCGGTCTCGATGTGGGGTGGGACTACCAGCGGTAGTGCGCGAAGGCCTTGTTGGACTCGGCCATCTTGTGCGTGTCCTCGCGCTTCTTGACGGCAGCGCCAAGACCGTTGGAGGCGTCGAGCAGCTCGTTCATGAGGCGCTCGGTCATGGTCTTCTCACGACGGGCGCGGGAGTAACCCACGAGCCAGCGGAGGGCCAGGGTCGACTGGCGACCCGGCTTGACCTCGACGGGGACCTGGTAGGTCGCGCCACCGACACGGCGGGACTTGACCTCGAGGGACGGCTTGACGTTCTCCAGCGCGCGCTTCAGCGTGATGACCGGGTCGTTGCCGGTCTTCTCGCGGAGGCCTTCCATGGCGCCGTAAACGATGCGCTCGGCGGTGGAGCGCTTGCCGTTCAGGAGGATCTTGTTGATGAGCGACGTCACCAGAGGAGATGCGTAGACCGGGTCGATGATGACCGGGCGCTTCGGGGCGGGGCCCTTACGAGGCATTCTTACTTCTCCTTCTTGGCGCCGTAGCGGCTGCGGGCCTGCTTGCGGTTCTTGACAGCCTGGGTGTCAAGCGCACCGCGGATGATCTTGTAACGAACACCCGGCAGGTCCTTCACACGGCCACCACGCACGAGCACGATCGAGTGCTCCTGCAGGTTGTGTCCCTCACCCGGAATGTAAGCGGTGACCTCGATGCCGGAGGTCAGACGCACACGCGCGACCTTACGGAGCGCCGAGTTCGGCTTCTTCGGGGTGGTCGTGAACACACGCGTGCAGACGCCGCGACGCTGGGGCGAAGCCTCAAGCGCGGGGGTCTTTGTCTTCTCGACCTTGTCCTGCCGGCCCTTACGGACCAGCTGCTGGATCGTAGGCACTACTTCTCCGGTTTCTGTGTGCCGTGTAGTGAAACTAACCTGGAACTCCCCCGACCCACGCGGTCGGGTGTGTCGAACACTGCACGCTTTCACCGAAGTGAGTCGGGCGCAGATTGCGGTGTGGTCTTCTCGGCTCTCCGCGGGGTCTTAAGCACACGCGGGAGCCCAGGGCACACCCCAGGCACAAGGTCAGAGCGTACCTACCTCACAGAGGTAGGTCAAAACAAATGCCCAGCACGAAAACCCGCCGCGCGCAAGTGGGGAGCGGCCCGATCGGCCCTGTGCCCCACCCCGGCGCCCTAAACTGACAGCTTGACCGGGCGCGGGACGCCTACGAGTCGATCAGCAGGGAGCAGCACATTGGGGACCGTGGCACCTGAGCCGACCACAGTCGACGCCCGCCTCCCGGCCCCCCGCAGACCGGCCCCGCACAGAACCGCCATCCGCCGGATCACCCGGGCCCGCGGCCCCCTGCTGGCCTTACTGATCGCCTCGGCCGCCTTCTGCGCGGCCTGGGTGGCCCGCGGCACCTTCCCCTTCGGGAACACCGGTCGGGCCCTGAACGACCAGGCCAACCAGTACGTGCCCTTCCACCGGGCGCTGTGGGACCTGGTCCACGGGCAGGCCGCCGGAGACCTGCTCTTCACCTGGCGCGGCGGCTTCGGACAGCAGTTCCTCGCCGATTACCACACCTACCTCGGCAACCCCTTCTCCTGGTTGGCCGTCCTCGTCCCCCGCGCCCACGTCGACCTCGCCGTCTTCGCGATCACCCCCCTCACGCTGGGCACCGCCGCGGCCGTGATGACGGTCTACCTCGGCAAGCTGCACCCCGGCCCGTGGTGGCAGCGGGGCGTGCTCGGAGCGACGTACGGCCTGTGCGGCTGGGCGCTCAGCGACGCCTCGTACATCCCGATGTGGCTCTGGGGCCTGGTCGCGTTCCCGATGCTCGGCATCGCCGTCGAGTGGTGCCTGGAGGAGCGCCGCTGGCCCGGCGTGGCTCTGCTGGTCGCGCTCGCCTGGTTCGGGAACTTCTACACCGCGATGATGGCCACGATGGCCGCCTGCGTGCTGCTGGCCATCCGCATGATCACCCGTGACATGACGGGCCGGCAGCGGCTGCGCGCGCTGTGGCGCGCCGCGACCGCCACCGGCACCGGGGTCCTGCTGACCCTGCCGCTGCTCCTGCCGTCGTTCCTGGCCAGCGGGGCCGCGCAGCCCACCAAGGCCGCCGCCTTCGACCCCGTACGGATCGAGCTCTTCCTCGCCGGCATGCTCCCGGCCACACACCTGTGGGGCGGCCGCCCCCGGCTCTACGTCGCCTCGCTCGCCCTGATCCTGGCCGGCTCCTTCCTCCTCAACACCACCGTCGCGCGGCGGACCCGCCTGGTGTGGGCGGTCGCCACCGCGCTGGTCCTCGCCTCCTTCCAGTTCCCGCCCACGCAGTACGTGTGGCACGGGCTGGCGGTGCCGAACGGCAACCCGTACCGCGAGACCTTCGTCTTCAGCGCCATGGTGGTGGTGCTGGCCTGGCTGGCGCTGGCCAACCGGCCGCGCCCGCTGCACGTGGCCCTGGTCGCCGCCCTCCTGGTGGCGGCCACCTTCGTCCTGCGGCGCGCCGACGACTTCGGTGGGTGGACCTGGCCCGCCGTGCTCGGCGGCGGCGCGGTCTCCCTGCTGGCCCTGGTCCTGCTGCGGCTCGGCGAGAAGCGCCGGTTCCTGATCCCGGTGGCCGCCGCCCTGATGATCGGCGTCGTGTTCGCCGAGTCCACGGTGGCCGCCGCCAACGCGGACGCCCGCCGGGCCCGCGAGCGCTGGGCCAAGCCCGTCATCACGTCCGACCGCTCGATCGGCAACCACTTCGAGGCCGTACGGGACGTGGCAGGCTGGCCCGCCCACCGGACCGACTCGGGTGCGCCGCAGAGCGCGTACAACGACGCCCTGGCGCTGCGCGCGGAGGGGCCGCAGTACTACAGCAGCTACCTCCCCGAGGCCACCTACCAGGCCCTGGAGCCCCTGGGCTACGGCTTCAAGAACGACGGCCGGACCTTCTTCGGCGCCGACGACCCGGTACTCGACGCGATCTTCTCGATCGGCGCGCGGGTCCGCCCGGGGACCACCCCGGGCACCTGGACGGCCTCGAAGTTCCCCGCGCCCCCGCTGGTCACCGTCCGCACCGCGCCGTACACCTCCCCCAACCCGGCCGACAGCGTCTACGCCCGCCAGGAGAACGTCCTGGGCACCACCGTCCACCAGGTCCCGCCCGTCACCCGCGGCGGCACCGCCACCGAGCAGACGTACACCGCCCGCTGCACCCCCGGCTCCGAGGCCTACTGGTACTCCCCCGCCCTGTACGGCACCGTCCGCGCCGGTGATGGCCCCCAGCGGCTCCTGGAGGACCGGATGACCGGCGTGACCCCGCTGGGCACCGTCCCCGCCTCGGGCCGGGTCGACGTCACCGTGCAGACCCGTACGAAGGACGCGGACGCGGGCGCGTACCCGCTCGGCTGCCTGGACCGCGCGGCGCTCGACGCGGCCGTCCGGCACCTCACCGCCACCGGCGCCACCGCGGTCCGTCCGGGCGGCCACACCATCGCGGCCACCCTCCCCACGCCCGCCGGCGGCACGGCCGTCATCGCCACGACCGCCATCCCCGGCTGGCAGTGCTCGGCCCCCCTGAAGCCCTTCCACGGCCTGCTTGCCGTGGACCTCCCGCCGGGCACCACCACGTTCTCCTGCACCTTCACCCCGAAGGGCCTCGCCCCGGGCCTGGCGGGCGCCGCCCTGGCCCTGCTGGCCCTCGCCGCGGTCCAGGTCACCACCCTCCGCCGCCGACACCGCTGACCGCCCCGAGGCGACCCGGCGACGTCCTCGCGGCCCCCAGGGAACGAAGAAGCCCCCCGCCGCTCCTCTCGGAGCGGCGGGGGGCTTCTTCTTACGAGCTCTTAGCCGTTGTACGGGCCGTAGTCGTAGTCCTCCAGCGGGACAGCCTGGCCGGAGCCGGAGCCGAAGGGCGAGTAGTCGATGTCGTCGTAACCGACGGCCGAGTACATCGCTGCCTTGGCTTCCTCGGTGGGCTCCACCCGGATGTTGCGGTAGCGGGCGAGGCCCGTACCGGCCGGGATGAGCTTACCGATGATGACGTTCTCCTTGAGGCCGATGAGGCTGTCGGACTTGGCGTTGATCGCCGCATCCGTCAGGACTCGGGTCGTCTCCTGGAAGGAGGCGGCCGACAGCCAGGATTCCGTCGCCAGCGAGGCCTTGGTGATACCCATCAGCTGCGGACGGCCGGAGGCGGGGTGACCGCCCTCGGTGACCACACGACGGTTCTCGGTCTCGAACTTCGACCGCTCGACCAGCTCGCCCGGCAGGAGCTCCGCGTCGCCGGACTCGATGATCGTCACGCGGCGCAGCATCTGCCGGATGATGATCTCGATGTGCTTGTCGTGGATCGACACGCCCTGCGAGTTGTAGACCTTCTGGACTTCGCCGACCAGGTGGACCTGGACGGCACGCTGACCGAGGATGCGCAGCACGTCGTGCGGGTTGGTGGCACCCATGGTGAGCTTCTGGCCCACCTCGACGTGGTCGCCCTCGTGCACGATGACCTTGGCGCGCTTCGAGATCGGGAACGCCGTCTCGTCGCTGCCGTCGTCGGGCGTGATGACGATCTTCTTCGTCTTCTCGGTCTCCTCGATCCGCACGCGGCCTGCGGCCTCGGAGATCGGGGCGACACCCTTCGGGGTACGGGCCTCGAAGAGCTCGACGACACGCGGCAGACCCTGCGTGATGTCGTCACCGGCCACACCACCGGTGTGGAAGGTACGCATCGTCAGCTGGGTACCGGGCTCACCGATGGACTGGGCGGCGATGATGCCGACCGCCTCACCGATGTCGACCAGCTTGCCGGTGGCGAGCGAGCGTCCGTAGCAGAAGGCACAGGTGCCGACCGCGGACTCACAGGTCAGGACCGAGCGGGTCTTGACCTCCTCGACGCCGTTGGCGACCAGTGCGTCGATGAGCACGTCACCGAGGTCGACGTTGGCCGGCGCGATGACCTTGCCGTCGATGACGACGTCCTCGGCCAGCATGCGGGCGTAGATCGAGGTCTCGACGTCGTCGGCCTTGCGCAGCACGCCGTCCTCGCCGCGAACGGCGATCTTCAGCTTCAGACCGCGCTCGGTGCCACAGTCCTCCTCGCGGATGATCACGTCCTGCGAGACGTCCACCAGACGACGGGTCAGGTAACCCGAGTCGGCGGTACGCAGGGCGGTGTCCGCCAGACCCTTACGGGCACCGTGCGTGGAGATGAAGTACTCCAGAACGGTGAGGCCCTCACGGAAGGACGCCTTGATCGGACGCGGGATGGTCTCGTTCTTCGCGTTCGACACCAGACCACGCATACCGGCGATCTGTCGCATCTGCATCATGTTTCCTCGGGCACCCGAGTCAACCATCATGAAGATGGGGTTCGTCTTGGGGAAGTTCGCGTTCATCGCCTCGGCAACCTCGTTGGTCGCCTTGGTCCAGATCGCGATGAGCTCCTGCGTGCGCTCGTCCTTGGTGATCAGACCGCGCTCGTACTGCTTCTGGACCTTCTCGTCCATCGCCTCGTAGCCCGCGACGATGGCCTTCTTGGCCTCGGGCACGACGACGTCGGAGATGGCCACGGTGACGCCCGAACGGGTCGCCCAGTGGAAGCCGGCCGCCTTCAGGTTGTCGAGCGTCGCCGCCACGATGACCTTGGGGTAGCGCTCCGCCAGGTCGTTGACGATCTCGGAGAGCTGCTTCTTGCCCACCGAGTAGTCGACGAACGGGTAGTCCTCGGGCAGCAGCTCGTTGAAGAGCGCGCGACCCAGGGTCGTCTTCAGACGGAAGCTGTCGCCCGGCTGGAACTCCTGCTCGCCCTCTTCGGCGACCGGCGCCACCCAACCGCGCGGCGGGATGGTGCCCACCGGGAAGCGGATGTCGACGGACGACTGGAGCGCGAGCTCGCCGTTGTCGAACGCCATGGTCGCCTCGGCCGTGGAGCCGAACGCGCGGCCCTCGCCCTTGGTGTCACGGAGCTCACCGTCGGTGGTCAGGAAGAACAGACCGAGGACCATGTCCTGGGTCGGCATCGTGACCGGACGGCCGTCGGCCGGCTTGAGGATGTTGTTCGAGGACAGCATCAGGATGCGGGCCTCGGCCTGCGCCTCCGCGGAGAGCGGCAGGTGCACGGCCATCTGGTCACCGTCGAAGTCCGCGTTGAACGCGGTGCAGACGAGCGGGTGGATCTGGATGGCCTTGCCTTCGACCAGCTGGGGCTCGAAGGCCTGGATGCCGAGGCGGTGCAGCGTGGGCGCACGGTTCAGCAGAACCGGGTGCTCGGCGATGACCTCTTCGAGGACGTCGTAGACGACCGTGCGGCCGCGCTCGACCATCCGCTTGGCGCTCTTGATGTTCTGCGCGTGGTTCAGGTCGACCAGGCGCTTCATCACGAACGGCTTGAAGAGCTCCAGCGCCATGGCCTTGGGCAGACCGCACTGGTGCAGCTTCAGCTGCGGACCGACGACGATCACGGAACGCGCGGAGTAGTCCACACGCTTACCGAGAAGGTTCTGACGGAATCGACCCTGCTTACCCTTCAGCATGTCGCTGAGGGACTTCAGGGGACGGTTACCGGGACCGGTCACCGGACGACCACGACGACCGTTGTCGAAGAGGGCGTCCACGGCCTCCTGAAGCATGCGCTTCTCGTTGTTCACGATGATCTCGGGGGCACCGAGGTCGAGGAGACGCTTCAGACGGTTGTTGCGGTTGATCACGCGGCGGTACAGGTCGTTCAGGTCGGAGGTCGCGAAGCGGCCACCGTCCAGCTGCACCATCGGACGCAGGTCCGGCGGGATCACCGGCACGCAGTCCAGAACCATGCCCTTGGGCTTGTTGCTGGTCTGCAGGAACGCGGAGACGACCTTGAGGCGCTTGAGCGCACGGGTCTTCTTCTGGCCCTTGCCGGTACGGATGATCTCGCGGAGGCGCTCGGCCTCCTCCTCGAGGTCGAAGGACTCCAGGCGCTTCTGCAGCGCGGCGGCGCCCATGCAACCGTCGAAGTACGTGCCGAAGCGGTCACGCAGCTCGCGGTAGAGGAGCTCGTCGCCCTCCAGGTCCTGGACCTTGAGGTTCTTGAAGCGGGCCCACACCTCGTCGAGGCGGTCGATCTCGCGCTGGGCGCGGTCACGGAGCTGCTTCATCTCGCGCTCGGCACCTTCGCGCACCTTGCGGCGTACGTCGGCCTTCGCGCCCTCGGCCTCGAGCTCGCCCAGGTCGGTCTCGAGCTTCTTGGCCCGGCCTTCGAGGTCCGCGTCACGGCGGTTCTCGATCTGCTGGCGCTCGACGGAGACGTGCGCCTCCAGCGACGGGAGGTCGCGGGTGCGACGCTCGTCGTCGACGAACGTGATCATGTACGCGGCGAAGTAGATGACCTTCTCGAGGTCCTTCGGCGCGAGGTCCAGCAGGTATCCGAGGCGCGACGGGACGCCCTTGAAGTACCAGATGTGGGTGACGGGAGCGGCAAGCTCGATGTGGCCCATCCGCTCACGGCGCACCTTGGCGCGCGTGACCTCGACGCCACAACGCTCACAGATGATGCCCTTGAAGCGGACACGCTTGTACTTGCCGCAGTAGCACTCCCAGTCCCGGGTAGGACCGAAGATCTTCTCGCAGAAGAGTCCGTCCTTCTCGGGCTTGAGGGTGCGGTAGTTGATGGTCTCCGGCTTCTTGACCTCGCCGTGCGACCAGGTTCGGATGTCGTCCGCGGTGGCAAGGCCGATCCGCAGCTCGTCGAAGAAGTTGACGTCGAGCACTGTGCGTCAATCCCTCTTTCGGGGTCGAGTCTCAATCATGGTCTGAACGGTCCCGGGGATGACGGGGGGCTCTTGAGCGAGCCCCCCGTCAGGCCCGTCAGACCTCTTCGACGCTGCTCGGCTCGCGCCGGGACAGGTCGATACCGAGCTCCTCCGCCGCGCGGAAGACGTCCTCGTCGGTGTCGCGCATCTCGATGGACATGCCGTCCGAGGACAGCACCTCCACGTTGAGGCAGAGCGACTGCATTTCCTTGATGAGCACCTTGAAGGACTCGGGAATGCCCGGCTCGGGGATGTTCTCGCCCTTGACGATGGCCTCGTAGACCTTCACGCGACCGGTGACGTCGTCGGACTTGATGGTCAGCAGCTCCTGGAGGGCGTAAGCGGCGCCATAAGCCTCGAGCGCCCACACCTCCATCTCACCGAAGCGCTGGCCACCGAACTGCGCCTTACCACCCAGCGGCTGCTGCGTGATCATCGAGTACGGACCGGTCGACCGAGCGTGGAGCTTGTCGTCGACCAGGTGGTGGAGCTTGAGGATGTACATGTACCCGATCGAGATCGGGTCCGGGAACGGCTCGCCGGAGCGGCCGTCGAACAGACGCGCCTTACCGGACGGGAGGACCAGGCGGTCACCGTCGCGGTTCGGGATGGTGTGCTCGAAGAGGCCGGCGAGCTCATCCTCGCGGGCACCGTCGAACACGGGGGTGGCGACGTTGGTACCGGGCTCGACACGGTCGGCCCCGATGACCTTCAGACGCTCGGCCCACTCCTCGCCGAGCCCGGAGACGTCCCAGCCGCGGCTGGCGAGCCAGCCGAGGTGGATCTCCAGGACCTGTCCCGGGTTCATTCGGGACGGGACACCCAGCGGGTTCAGGATGATGTCGACCGGCGTGCCGTCCTCAAGGAAGGGCATGTCCTCGATCGGAAGGATCTTGGAGATGACACCCTTGTTGCCGTGGCGGCCGGCGAGCTTGTCACCGTCGGTGATCTTGCGCTTCTGGGCGACGTAGACGCGGACCAGCTGGTTCACGCCCGGAGGAAGCTCGTCGCCCTCCTCGCGGTCGAAGACGCGGACACCGATGACCTTGCCGATCTCACCGTGAGGGACCTTGAGCGAGGTGTCACGCACCTCGCGGGCCTTCTCACCGAAGATCGCGCGGAGCAGGCGCTCCTCCGGGGTCAGCTCGGTCTCACCCTTGGGCGTGACCTTGCCGACCAGGATGTCGCCGGCGACGACGTCCGCACCGATGCGGATGATGCCGCGCTCGTCGAGGTCGGCGAGGACCTCCTCGGAGACGTTCGGGATGTCCCGGGTGATCTCCTCGGGGCCCAGCTTGGTGTCACGGGCGTCGACCTCGTGCTCCTCGATGTGGATCGAGGAGAGGACGTCGTCCTGCACGAGGCGCTGCGACAGGATAATCGCGTCCTCGTAGTTGTGACCTTCCCAGGGCATGAACGCGACGAGCAGGTTCTTGCCGAGGGCCATTTCGCCCTCTTCGGTCGCGGGACCGTCGGCGAGGACCTGGGACTCGATGATCCGGTCACCCTCGTTGACGATGACCTTCTGGTTGACCGAGGTGCCCTGGTTCGAGCGGGAGAACTTGGCGACGCGGTACGTGGTGTACGTGCCGTCGTCGTTGGCGACGGTGATGTAGTCGGCCGAGACCTCCTGGACGACACCGTCCTTCTCCGCACGGATCGAGTCACCGGCGTCGACCGCACAGCGGTACTCCATGCCGGTGCCCACGAGCGGGGCCTCCGCCTTGATGAGCGGAACGGCCTGCCGCATCATGTTCGCGCCCATGAGGGCACGGTTGGCGTCGTCGTGCTCCAGGAAGGGGATCATCGCGGTCGCGACGGACACCATCTGGCGCGGGGAGACGTCCATGTAGTCGACGTCGTCGCCGGCGATGTAGTCGATCTCGCCGCCACGACGACGCACCAGCACGCGGTTCTCGGTGAAGCGCATGTCCTCGGACAGGCCGGCGTTGGCCTGGGCGATGACGAAGCGGTCTTCCTCGTCGGCCGTGAGGTAGTCGACCTCGTCGGTGACGACACCGTCGATGACCTTGCGGTACGGGGTCTCGACGAAACCGAACGCGTTGACGCGACCGTAGGAGGCGAGCGAGCCGATCAGACCGATGTTCGGGCCTTCAGGGGTCTCGATCGGGCACATGCGGCCGTAGTGCGACGGGTGAACGTCACGGACCTCGAAGCCGGCCCGCTCACGGGACAGACCGCCGGGGCCCAGCGCCGACAGGCGGGGCTTGTGGGTCAGGCCCGAGAGCGGGTTGTTCTGGTCCATGAACTGCGACAGCTGGCTGGTGCCGAAGAACTCCTTGATGGAGGCGACGACCGGCCGGATGTTGATCAGGGTCTGCGGCGTGATGGCCTCGACGTCCTGGGTCGTCATGCGCTCGCGGACGACGCGCTCCATACGAGCCAGACCCGTGCGGACCTGGTTCTGGATGAGCTCGCCGACGTTGCGCAGACGACGGTTGCCGAAGTGGTCGATGTCGTCGGTCTCGACGACGATCGAACGGCCGGACTCACCGGTGGTCTCGGTCTCGCCGGCGTGCAGCTTGACCAGGTACTTGATGGTCGCGATGACGTCGTCGGTGGTGAGCACACCGGCGTCGAGCGGCTCGTCGGCGCCGAGCTTCTTGTTCACCTTGTAGCGGCCGACCTTGGCGAGGTCGTAGCGCTTCGGGTTGAAGTAGAGGTTCTCGAGCAGCGTCTGAGCGGCCTCGCGGGTCGGCGGTTCGCCCGGACGCAGCTTGCGGTAGATGTCGAGCAGCGCGTCGTCCTGACCCTGGGTGTGGTCCTTCTCCAGGGTGGCGCGCATGGACTCGTACTCGCCGAACTCCTCGAGGATCTGCTCGGTGGTCCAGCCGAGAGCCTTCAGGAGGACGGTGACGGACTGCTTGCGCTTGCGGTCGATGCGGACACCGACCATGTCGCGCTTGTCGATCTCCATCTCGAGCCAGGCACCCCGGGACGGGATGATCTTGGCCGCGAAGATGTCCTTGTCGGACGTCTTGTCGATGGAGGAGTCGAAGTAGACACCGGGGGAGCGGACAAGCTGCGACACGACGACACGCTCGGTGCCGTTGATGACGAAGGTGCCCTTGTTGGTCATGAGCGGGAAATCGCCCATGAAGACCGTCTGAGACTTGATCTCTCCGGTCTCGTTGTTCGTGAACTCGGCTGTGACGAACAGCGGCGCCGCGTACGTGAAGTCGCGGTCCTTGCACTCGTCGACAGAGTTCTTCGCCGGCTCGAAACGGTGGTCGCGGAAGGTCAGCGACATCGACCCGGAGAAGTCCTCGATCGGCGAGATCTCCTCGAAGATCTCTTCCAGACCGGACTTGGTGGGGACGTCCTGTCCACTCTCAAGCGCCGACTCGACGCGAGACTTCCAGGCGGCATTGCCGAGAAGCCAGTCAAAGCTCTCGGTCTGCAGCGCCAGGAGGTTCGGAACCTCGAGGGGCTCCTTGATCTTTGCAAAGGAGATGCGCAGCGGGGCGGTGCTGGCACCGTTGTTCGTATTGGTCGAGGCGTTGCGCGAGGCGGCCAAGAGGGGGTCCTTCCGAGGGCTCGGACTCACTACGCGCGTACCGGTCCCAGCAGACACAGAAGACAAGCCCCCCAAATCCAACCGAAAAGGCCAGGTCAGGGTGGATCAATCAAGTGTGCTCAAGCGTGGGCATGTCCCTGGCGACGGGCAGGGGACAGCTAACAGGCAGCGCAAAGGGTCAGTGTAGCCACTCGGCTCACTGATGTCCAGACCAGGTTTCCGGAAACCGGCAACAGGCCTTCCCCATGTCGTTCAACCAACACTGTGTCCAACGCTGCGGCGCCCGTACTCGTGCACAGAGCGCGTATCAGTACTGCCCTCTTCGTAGTCGATCCATGCCTCGGATCTCGGATCCAGGCGGTCGACCTCTCGACGGGACTGAGAATTGCGCGCCGCGTCCCGTTCGTCAAGGCCCCCTGCTCCGAGCGGATCATCTTCGGACCCTGCTCCTGAGCAACGATGATCACCCTACTCCCCAACGAGACCAGGGCAAGTCAGGCACTGCGGGTACGCCAAAGGGCGACCACCCTTACGGGTGATCGCCCTTTGATGAGGCCCAGGAGGGCCTCAGAGGTGTTACTTGACCTCGACAGCCGCGCCGGCAGCCTTGAGGGACTCGGCGGCCTTGTCAGCGGCCTCCTTGGCGACCTTCTCGAGGACCGGCTTCGGAGCGCCGTCCACGAGGTCCTTGGCCTCCTTCAGACCCAGGGAGGTCAGCTCACGCACGACCTTGATGACCTGGATCTTCTTGTCGCCGGCACCGGTGAGGATGACGTCGAACTCGTCCTGCTCCTCGGGGGCGTCGGCAACCGGGCCACCGGAGACCGGGGCGGCGGCGACGGCCGCGGCGGCGGTGACGTCGAACTTCTCCTCGAAGGCCTTCACGAACTCGGAGAGCTCGATGAGGGTCATCTCCTCGAACTGGGCGAGGAGGTCGTCCTGAGAGAGCTTCGCCATGATGGGCGATCCTTCCACTAAATCGGCAGGTGCCGGATGTATATAGAGGCGGGCGTAACGGCCCGCTACGACCCACGCACTAGGCGGCGTGGATCAGTGCGCGAGCCGAATTACTCGGCACCGCCCTGCTCGGCGAGCTTGACGCGAAGCGCTTCCGCGGTGCGGACGAACTTCGACGGCAGCGCCTGGAAGAGCGAGGCAGCCTGAGACTGCTTGCCCTTGAACGCGCCGGCCAGCTTGCTGAGCAGAACCTCGCGGGACTCGAGGTCCGCAAGCTTCTTGATCTCATCGGCGGTGAGCGCCTTACCATCAAGGACACCCGCCTTGATGATGAGGTTCGGGTTGTCCTTGGCGAAGTCACGCAGGCTCTTCGCCGACTCCACCGGGTCACCGGTGATGAAGGCGACCGCGGTCGGACCAGCGAAGTGCTCGTCCAGCGCGGTGATCCCGGCCTGGTTGGCCGCAATCTTGGTCAGCGTGTTCTTCACCACGGCGTACTGGGCGTTCTCACCAAGGGAGCGACGCAGCGTCTTGAGCTGCGCGACGGTGAGACCCCGGTACTCGGTCAGCACGGCGGCGTTCGAGCTCTGGAACGCGTCCTTGAGCTCGGCTACCGATGCAGCCTTGTTGGGCGTCGGCATGGTGCGTTCGCCTCCTTCCGGGTGATGAGGACCGCTCAGAAGGGGCTGAACAAAAAACGCCCCGGCGCAGGCGCCAGGGCGTGGCTCGACCGGAACGAATTCCGGGAACCTTCCACAGTCACCTACGCGGGTCGTCCGCATTCAACGGATCCTTCGGCCACCGAACCCTTGCGGGCACGGCAACGACCAGCGGTCTTTGGCTTCTGGAGAAGACTACGTGAAGGGGTGCAGCCGAGGCAAATCGCCTCAGGAGTCGAGGTCCAGGCCGCCCGGTCCGGCGTCCCGGAGCTTCTTGTCGGCCTCCCGCAGCGTGCGGTCGGCCTCCTTCTCGAAGGTGGTGATGTGCTTCACGGCCTTTGTCGTGCTGGGCGTCGATACCGTCGGCCGTCTTCTCCGTGCCGACGTGCGTGAGCTTCTCCTGGCCCAGCAGCATCGCGAGGTACTCGGCCGGGTCGTCGTCGAGCCGGAGCCCGGGCTCGCCGCCCTTGGCCAGGTCCGTGCTCATCCAGGACTTGCCGTCCCGGGGCTCGGCCGCGGCACGCGGGGCGGTCAGGCCCCCGCGCCGAGTTCACCCAGTTGCTCGAACATCGCGAGCAGGTCGAAGGTCTCGTTCTCCGACGGCGTCCGGACCGTGGCCCCGGTGCCGTAGTCCGAGTAGGAGGCGTCCATCTTCACGGTCCCCTGCGGCGTCCCGATGCCGACCTTCATGTGGACCGGGTGGCCGTCCTTGTCGACCCAGACGTCCATGTCGTAGCCCTTGATGCCGGCCTTCTTCATGGCCTCGACGAGCTGCGCGCGCTCGGCGTCGGACAGCGCCTTGCCGGACCCGTCCGCCGCAAGCAGCTCCTTGAGCGTCAGGGTGCCCTTGTAGCGCTCGGCGTCCACGCCCTCGACCTTCTCGGCTCCGAGGTGCTTCACGTTCGGCGAGCTGAGCAGCAGGGCGAGCTGCTTGGCCGGGTCCTGGTTCTGGTCCACGCCGCTCATGCCGCTCATGCCGCTGAGCTTCTTGAGCGCCTCGGCGTCGCCGGAGGCCTGCGCCACCGCATCGAGGTCCAGCTTCATCCAGTGCTTGCCCTCCAGGCCCCCGGTCATCGGGGAGTCCTTCGGCGCCTCCATGAACACGACGTCGTTCGACATGATCATGCGCAGGGAGTCGGCGCCCGACCCCCGAGGGAGCGCGCCCTTCATGGTGACGTCCATGACCCGCGGGTCCCAGCCCTGGACGCCGCTCATCTCCACGGTGCCGCCCGCGCCGAGCGATGCGGGCATCGTCATGGTCATGCGGAACTTGGCCGACTTCGCGGCGGAGGTCTTCTTGTACGCGGCCGCGAGCGCCTCGGTGGCGGCACCGTCCACCACGGGACGGTCCGACAGCGCGATCTCCCCGCCCTCGCATGCCGTGGCACCACCGACGAGCAGTACGGCGGCCAGCGCTGCGCCGATGGCCTTCTTCCGGTACGCGGACACGCGCATCCCCCACCCCGTGATCAATCGCTTGTTCGAGCCGACCCTACGTTCCCCCTGCCGGATCGCGCCCCGTGACGCCCCGCTCGAGGGACGTGTGGCCCGGAACACGGAAGCGGGCCCCCCGCCACCCTGTGAAGGGGGCGAGGGGCCCGCTGAGCCACTCGGTGAGCCGTCAGGCTCAGACAGCAGCCGGGTCTTCCTCGACGAGGAGGTTCCGGGTGCGGTTCGAGTCCAGGTGGATGCCGGGGCCCATCGTGGTGCTGAGGGCGGCCTTCTTGATGTAGCGGCCCTTCGCGGCGGACGGCTTCAGACGAAGGATCTCGTCCAGGGCCGCGCCGTAGTTCTCGACCAGCTGCTCATCGGAGAAGGAGACCTTGCCGATGATGAAGTGCAGGTTCGAGTGCTTGTCGACGCGGAACTCGATCTTGCCACCCTTGATCTCGGTGACAGCCTTCGCGACGTCCATCGTGACGGTGCCGGTCTTCGGGTTCGGCATCAGGCCACGGGGACCGAGCACGCGGCCGAGGCGGCCGACCTTGCCCATGAGGTCCGGGGTGGCCACAACGGCGTCGAACTCGTTCAGGCGGTTGCCCTTGGCGATCTCGTTGATCAGCTCGTCGTCGCCGACAATGTCGGCCCCGGCGGCTTCCGCGGCCGCAGCACGGTCACCGGTCGCGAAGACCAGGACCCGGGCGGTCTTGCCGGTGCCGTGCGGGAGGTTCACGGTGCCGCGGACCATCTGGTCGGCCTTGCGCGGGTCGACACCCAGGCGGAAGGCGACCTCGACGGTGCTGTCGAACTTGGTCGTGGAGGTCTCCTTGGCGAGACGGACGGCCTCGAGCGGGGCGTACAGCTTCTCCCGGTCGACCTTGGCGTCCGCAGCGCGGAGAGTCTTGCTGCGCTTCACTTCTGCTCCTGTGTTTTGGCTTCAGGCATGGAGTCGTGGTGCGGACCAGCGCTTGGTCCTACCACTGATGGTGCTGGGGTGGCTGGATCAGCCTTCGACGGTGACGCCCATCGAACGCGCGGTGCCGGCAATGATCTTGACGGCGGCGTCGATGTCGTTGGCGTTCAGGTCGGGCATCTTCAGCTCGGCGATCTCCTTGACCTGGGCAGCCGTGAGCTTGGCGACCTTGGTCTTGTGGGGCTCGCCGGAGCCCTTCTCGATGCCCGCGTGCTTCAGGATGAGGCGCGCGGCCGGCGGAGTCTTGGTGATGAAGGTGAAGGAGCGGTCGTCGTAGACCGTGATCTCCACCGGCACGACCATGCCACGCTGCGACTCGGTCGCGGCGTTGTAGGCCTTGCAGAACTCCATGATGTTGACGCCGTGCTGACCGAGCGCGGGGCCGACCGGCGGAGCCGGGTTGGCCGCACCGGCCTTGATCTGGAGCTTGATAAGCCCCGTGACCTTCTTCTTCTTGGGAGGCATTGCTCTCTCCGGGTCCTAGTGAGAGTTTTCAGCCGCCCATCCGGTCATCCGGATGGAGGCATACCGCACCACGATAACGGGTATCGGTGCGGGGCTAAAAACCGAGCAGGTCAGACCGCCCTTCACGGGGCGATCTGACCTGTCCGGAAGCTGTCGCTCAGAAGATCAGTTCTTCTGGATCTGGTCGAAGCTGAGCTCGACCGGGGTCTCGCGGCCGAAGATCTCGACGAGGCCCTTGACCTTCTTCGAGTCGGGGTTGATCTCGTTGATGGTCGCCTGCAGCGTCGCGAACGGGCCGTCGGTGACGGTGACCGAGTCGCCGACCTCGAAGTCCAGGACCTCGATGGTGCGCTTGACGGCGGGCGCGGGCAGACCGGCCTCTTCCGCGGCGGCCTTGGCGGCCTTCTCCTGCGCCTCCGGGGCGAGCATCTTGACGATCTCGTCCAGGGTCAGCGGGTACGGGTCGTACGCGTTGCCGACGAAGCCGGTGACGCCAGGCGTGTTGCGGACGACGCCCCAGGACTCGTTCGTCAGATCCATGCGGACGAGAACGTAGCCGGGCAGCTTGTTCTGCCGGACGTTCTTGCGCTCGCCGTTCTTGATCTGGACGATCTCTTCCTCGGGCACCTCGGCCTGGTAGATGAACTCCTCGACGTTCAGCGAGACGGCGCGCTGCTCCAGGTTGGCCTTCACGCGCTTCTCGTAGCCGGCGTAGGTGTGGATCACGTACCACTCGCCGGGGAGCAGGCGCAGCTCCTCGCGCAGGGCCTGGATGGGGTCGACGGGCTCGGCGGGCTCGACCGGAGCGGCCTCTTCGGCCTCTTCCTCGTCGGCCTCGGCGTCGTCAGCAGCCTCTTCGACCGCAGCGTCGACCTCGGCGTCAGCCTCGTCCTCGTCCTCGTCCTCGTCGGACTCGACGTGCAACGCGGCTTCCTCGGCGGCGGCACCCGCCTCGGCGTCGGCGAGCTCGGCCTCGTCGGGGTCCACAGCGTCTGCCGCCTCGACGATGTCGAGCTCGTCCTCGACGGACTCGACGGAGTCGTGGCTCGCGTTCAGGTTCGGGTCAGACACGGTGGCTGCTTCTTCCTGGATACAAAAGGTGGTGGAACATGCGAAAACGGGCGACACCATCAAGGCGCCGCCCTCCGCGGGGATCAGCCGAAGACGAACTTGATGGCTTTTTCGAACCCAAAGTCAATCACGGTAACCAGACCGATCATGATGACCACGAAGACAATCACCACGGTGGTGTACGTCGTGAGCTGGTTGCGAGTAGGCCAGACAACCTTGCGGAGTTCCGCGACAATCTGGCGGTAGAAAAGCGCGAGACGGCCCAGAGGGCCCTTCTTGCCGCGCTTGCCGCCCTTGCGGGCCTTCTTCTCGCGCGTCTCGTCCTCGGCGTCAGGCATGTCGATGGAGCCCAGGGCGTCCGTCACGTCTCTCACCTGAATCCGGGTCGTGGCCGTACCGCGCCCGGTTGCGCCGCACGGCGTTGCATCTAAGTACGTACCTGCGCACACACGTCCGAGATGGAGTGTGGAGCAGGGCCGGAGGGACTCGAACCCCCAACCGCTGGTTTTGGAGACCAGTGCTCTACCAATTGAGCTACGACCCTTTGCGTCCCCCAACCTACCGCATCCGAGCGAGTGCACGGAGTGCTCACGCTTCTCAGCGGCTGGCGAGGGCCAACGACAGGTGAGTGTACGTGAACCGGGACCTGACGTCGAACAGCACCCGAGCTGACATGCGGCAGTCCGTTGACTGAAACGGTGTGCGGGGCTTCTTTGCCGTCTGGGACGATTGCTCGTATGACCTCTGCAACGCCTTCCTCCGAGCGCCGGGTGTCCGCCCGTATCGGCGCCATTTCCGAGTCCGCCACCCTCGCCGTGGACGCCAAGGCCAAGGCCCTCAAGGCCGCCGGACGCCCGGTGATCGGCTTCGGTGCCGGCGAGCCCGACTTCCCGACCCCGGACTACATCGTCGAGGCCGCGGTCGAGGCCTGCCGCAACCCCAAGTACCACCGCTACACGCCGGCCGGCGGTCTGCCCGAGCTCAAGGCCGCGATCGCCGCCAAGACGCTGCGCGACTCCGGCTACGAGGTCGAGGCCTCGCAGGTCCTGGTGACCAACGGTGGCAAGCAGGCGATCTACGAGGCCTTCGCGGCCATCCTGGACCCGGGTGACGAGGTCATCGTCCCGGCTCCGTACTGGACCACCTACCCGGAGTCCATCCGTCTCGCCGGCGGTGTCCCGGTCGAGGTCGTCGCCGACGAGACCACCGGCTACCGCGTCTCCGTCGAGCAGTTGGAGGCCGCGCGCACCGAGCGCACCAAGGTCGTCCTGTTCGTCTCCCCGTCCAACCCGACCGGCTCGGTCTACAGCGAGGCCGACGCGAAGGCGATCGGCGAGTGGGCCGCCGAGCACGGCCTGTGGGTGCTGACGGACGAGATCTACGAGCACCTGGTCTACGGCGAGGCGAAGTTCACCTCGCTGCCGGTCCTGGTCCCGGCCCTGCGCGACAAGTGCATCATTGTCAACGGCGTCGCCAAGACGTACGCCATGACCGGTTGGCGCGTGGGCTGGGTCATCGCCCCGCAGGACGTCATCAAGGCGGCGACCAACCTTCAGTCGCACGCCACCTCGAACGTCTCCAACGTGGCCCAGGTCGCCGCGCTGGCCGCCGTCTCGGGCAACCTCGACGCGGTCGCGGAGATGCGTAAGGCCTTCGACCGCCGTCGCCAGACGATGGTGAAGATGCTCAACGAGATCGACGGCGTCTTCTGCCCGACCCCCGAGGGCGCGTTCTACGCGTACCCGTCGGTCAAGGAGCTCCTCGGCAAGGAGATCCGCGGCAAGCGCCCGCAGAGCTCCGTCGAGCTCGCCGCCCTGATCCTGGACGAGGTCGAGGTCGCGGTCGTCCCGGGCGAGGCCTTCGGCACCCCCGGCTACCTGCGCCTGTCCTACGCCCTGGGCGACGAGGACCTGGTGGAGGGCGTGTCCCGCATCCAGAAGCTCCTGGCGGAGGCCAAGGCCTGACAGCCACCTGAGGCGGCGGCTCCCCGGTGCGGGGGGGGCCGCCGCTTTTTCAGGCCCCGCCGGCGTTCGCGGCGCGGGTCCGGGGCGGAGCCCCGATCTTCAGCCCCGCCGGCGTTCGCGGCGCGGGTCCGGGGCGGAGGCCGGATCTTCAGCCCCGCCGGCGTTTGAGGCGCGGGTCCGGGCGGCGCCCGGAAGGCCCCCGCGCAGCGGATCCGCACCCGTTCACGCGTTCGCGCAAGCCCCCGATCGGTAAAACCCCCTCCCGCCGGGCGCAGCGGTACGGCAGGATCACCAGATGGAGCACGCACGCGATCTCACGCTTCTGCCCAAGGCCCACCTCCACCTGCACTTCACCGGGTCGATGCGGCCATCGACCCTGCTGGAGCTCGCCGACAAGTACGGCGTGCGCCTTCCCGACGCCCTGACGGCCGGGGAGCCGCCCAAGCTCCGCGCCACCGATGAGCGCGGCTGGTTCCGCTTCCAGCGGCTCTACGACGCCGCCCGCTCCTGCCTGCGCGAGCCCGACGACATCCGGCGTCTGGTCCGCGAGGCCGCGGAGGAGGACGTACGGGACGGCAGCGGCTGGCTGGAGATCCAGGTGGATCCCACCTCCTACGCCCCCCTGCTCGGCGGAATGATCCCGGCCGTGGAGATCATCCTGGACGCCGTGGACGCGGCCTCCCGCGAGACCGGCCTCGGCATGCGGGTCCTCATCGCCGCGAACCGCATGAAGCACCCCCTCGACGCCCGCACCCTCGCCCGCCTCGCCGTCCGCTACGCCGACCGCGGCATCGTCGGCTTCGGCCTCTCCAACGACGAGCGCCGCGGCATGGCCCGTGACTTCGACCGGGCCTTCGCGATCGCCCGTGAGGGCGGCCTCCTCGCCGCCCCGCACGGCGGCGAGCTCACCGGACCGTCCTCCGTCCGCGACTGCCTCGACGACCTGCACGCCTCCCGCATCGGGCACGGGGTGCGGGCCGCCGAGGATCCCCGGCTGCTCAAGCGGCTCGCCGACCGGCAGATCACCTGCGAGGTCTGCCCGGCCTCCAACGTCGCCCTCGGGGTCTACGAGCGGCCCGAGGACGTCCCGCTGCGCACCCTCTTCCAGGCCGGGGTCCCCATGGCGCTGGGCGCCGACGACCCGCTGCTCTTCGGGTCCCGGCTCGCGGCCCAGTACGAGATCGCCCGCCGCCACCACGCCTTCACGGACGCGGAACTCGCCGAGCTGGCCCGCCAGTCGGTACGCGGCAGCGCGGCGCCCGAAGAGGTACAGGCCAAGCTGCTGTCGGGGATCGACCACTGGCTCACCGGGTGAGCCGCAGGTCCCCCTCGTAGCAGTCGGCGCGTACCCGCCCGCCGTCCAGGAAGCCGATCTCCAGGTGGGTGCGGCCCTGCTCGGGCAGGGCGAACTCGGCGACCGAGGCGACGGTCTCGCCGAGGTGCCGCAGGAAGGGGTGGTCACCGAGGTCCTCACCGACCTCGATGCGGCCCCACTCCCCCATGTCGTACGCCGCGTGCGGGGTGGCGGACTCGACGATGAGGCAGTGGTCGGATCCGGTGGTGATGCGGATGGTGTCGCCGATGCTGTCGATCAGCCAGACGTCGAGGGGCGCCTCGGAACGTTCGCCGTCGCTGATGTGCCAGGACGCCACGACTCGGCTGAGCGTGCGCCCCACGAGACGGGTGGGGTCCGTACCGGCCCCGTGCAGGGGACAGAGCATGGGCGGCCGGGGCTCCTCAGATGCTGACGCCGACCGTCACCGGTTCGTTGACCAAGGTGACGCCGAAGGCCGCGTGGACGCCCGCGACGACCTCGCGGGCCAAGGTGAGGAGGTCCTCGGTGGTGGCCTCGCCTCGGTTGGTGAGGGCGAGGGTGTGCTTGGTGGAGATGCGCGCCGGGCCGGTGCCGTAGCCCTTGGTGAAGCCGGCCTTGTCGATCAGCCAGGCCGCACTGGTCTTCGTACGGCCGTCGCCGGCGGGGTACGCGGGCGGGGCGGTGTCGGGGCCGAGGCGGTCCTGGGCGCGGGCGAGGAAGGCGGCGTAGGCCTCGTCGGTCAGGATCGGGTTGTGGAAGAAGGAGCCGGCCGACCAGGTGTCGTGGTCGGCGGGGTCGAGGACCATGCCCTTGCCGGCGCGCAGCCGCAGCACCGTCTCGCGGGCGGTGGCGGCGGGGACCCGGTCGCCGGCCTCGACGCCGAGGGCGCGGGCGGTCTCGGGGTACTTGATCGGCGCGGACAGGCCGCCGGCGTCCTCCAGGGCGAAGCGCACGCGCAGCACGACGTAGCGGTCGGGCTGGTCCTTGAAGGTGCTGTTGCGGTACCGGAAGGCGCACTCGGCGGCGCTCAGAGTGACCGTTTCGCCGGTGGTGCGGTCGTAGGCGACGACCTCGGTGATGGTGTCGCAGACCTCTTGGCCGTACGCGCCGACGTTCTGGATCGGGGTGGCGCCGGCCGAGCCGGGGATTCCGGCGAGGCACTCGATACCGGCGAGGCCGGTCTCGACGGTGCGGGCGACGGCGTCGCTCCAGTTCTCGCCGGCGGCGAGCTCCAGGGTGGTGCCGTCGAGGGTGAAGCCGGTGGTCGCGATGCGCAGGGCGGTGCCGTCGAAGCCGCGGTCGCCGATGACCAGGTTGCTGCCGCCGCCGATGATCAGGAGCGGGGTGCCGCTCTCGTCCGCGGCGCGCACGGTGGCGACGACCTCGGCGTCGGTGGTCGCGGTGACCAGGCGGGCGGCGGGACCACCGAGACGGAAGGTGGTCAGCGGGGCGAGGGGGGCATCGTGGAGTTCCTGCACGTGGACAAGAGTACGGTCCGTGCCCCTCGCATCCCTGCGGGGCCACGGACCGCACTCACTCGTCCCCCCTGCCGGGCGGGTCAGTGGCCCGCGCTCTGCTCGGCGAGGCGGCGTTCGGCCTCGGCCCAGGTGAGGGGGAGCTCGCGGGCCGGCACGGTCCAGTAGGTGAAGGCCGATTCCTTCATATAGGCGCCGGCGGCGCGGGAGCTGGAGCGGTGGGGCTCGCTGCGGGCGAAGCGGTGGAGCGCGTCCCGGTCCTCCCACGCGGAGAGGGTGAGGAAGGTACGGCGCAGGACGCGGGCGCGCAGGGCGACGCCGTGGGCACCGGGGGCCTTGCGGATCTGGAGGATGATGCCGGGCGCCTTGAGGAAGAACCGGAAGGCGCCGGCGAGCGTGGCGGTCTCGAAGCGGGAGGCCATGACGTAGACCTCGGCGTCGGGGGCGGCCTGGGTGGGCGTGGACCAGGGGATGTCGGGCACGGCGGGCACTCCTTGGCTGCGGGGCGGGGCGTACGGGGTGGTGGTGCCGGCGGGTCAGCCCGCGGCCGGGACCTTCTCGAGGACTGCGACGCTCCGGTCGGCGGGGGCCCGGTCGGCCTTGGCCTTGCGGGGCACCAGCAGGGCCAGGCCGGCGGCGAGGGCGACCGCGCCGGCGCCGATCCACAGGGCGGGGATGGTGCCGTCGGTGAAGGCCTGCGGGGACTCGTAGCCGCCCTGGGCGGAGAAGACCGAGGCCAGGACCGCGACGCCGAGGGCTCCGCCGACCTCGCGCAGGGCGTTGTTGGTGCCGGAGGCCTTGCCCTGGTCGGCCGGGGCGACGGTGGACATCAGGACGTTGGCGGCGGGGGCGAAGTAGAGGGCCATACCGATCCCGCTGAGGATCAGCGGCGGGAGCTGGGCCGCGTACGAGACGTCCGCGCTCAGGATCGCCGCGAACCAGCCGAGACCGAGGGCCTGGAAGGCGAGCCCGGCGGCGACGACGGGGCGGCCGCCGATGCGGTCGGAGAGGATCCCGGCCAGCGGGGCGACGAGCATCGGCATTCCGGTCCAGGGGAGCATGCGCAGGCCGGCCTCGGTGGGCGAGTAGCCGGCGACGCCTTGGAGGAACTGGCTGAGCAGGAAGATCGAGCCGAACATGCCGAGGAACATCAGCAGGCTGGCCAGGTTGATCCCGAGGAAGCCGCGGTCACGGAAGAGCCGCATGGGGAGCATGGGGTTGGCGTTGTTGAAGCCGTGGTGGATGAAGCCGCCGACGAGCGCGGCGCCGACGATCAGGCCGGTCAGGACGGTGGCGCTGGTCCAGCCCTCGGAGTTGGCGTTGACCAGGGCGTAGACGATGCCGAAGAGGCCGCCGCTGATGAGCAGGGTGCCGGGGACGTCGAGGCGCGCGCCGGGGGCGGTGGATTCGGCGAGGCGCAGGCGGGCGAGCGGGATCAGGGCGAGGCCTATCGGCACGTTGAGCCAGAAGATCCACTGCCAGGAGATGTGCTCGGTGAGGCTGCCGCCGATGAGGGGGCCGCTGGCGACGGCGAGGCCGGTGACGGCGCCGTAGATCCCGAGCGCCATGCCACGGCGGGCGGCCGGAACGGCGGCGGTGAGCAGGGTGAGGGTGAGCGGCATCATGATCGCCGCGCCGACGCCCTGCACGGCGCGGGCGGCGATGAGCGCGTCGATGCCGGGCGAGAGGGCGGCCGCGGCGGAGGCGCCGGTGAAGATCGCGAGGCCCACGATGAACAGCCGGCGGCGACCGAAGCGGTCCCCGAGGGCGGCACCGAACATGAGGAGGACGGCGAAGGTGAGCGTGTACGCGTTCACCGTCCATTCCAGGTCCTCCAGCTTGCCGCCGAGGTCCTCCCGGATGGCGGGGAGGGCGGTGGTGACGACCAGGTTGTCGAGTGCGGCCATGAAGCTGGCCACGCCGGTGAGGATCAGGGCCCAGACGGCGGGCCCGCGGAGCTTGGTGTCGGTGTCGGGTGTGTTCACGATTCCCCCTACTTCGTTAGTTATTGATGACTAACTTCATCGATCATGCGAAGCCGCGCCGGACAGCCGGCACGGAGTTCACTCACTTCTCCAGGCGCCCCTTGACGACGGCATCGGGGTAGAGACCCTGCCAGACCCGATGCCCGGGCGGGAACCCCATGGCGGCGAGGGTGTTGATGAGCATCCCGTACGCCATGAAGGTCGTGGTCTCCCCCGCGTCCGCGCCGAGCGGCACGTGCACGGTGTCCCAGAGCTCCATCCAGCCCTTGCGGACCAACTCGCCGAGCTCGTGATCCCCGGCCGCCTCGGCGGCGGCCACGGTGACGTACATCTGGAGCTGCATCTGGAGCTTGTCGGGATCCTCGACGATCAGCTGGGTGTACGCGTTGGCCATGGCCTGCTGCGCCTCTTCGCCGCGCAGGCCTTCGACCGCGGCGGCGAAGACCTCGCGGGTATCCCTCAGGCAGCGCTCGGAGGCGGCCAGGAAGATCGCCTGCTTGTTGGGGAAGAGCCTGAACAGATAGGGCTGCGAGACCCCCACCCGCTTGGCGATCGCCTCGGTGGACGTCCCGTAGTAGCCACCCCGGGCGAACTCATGCATCGCCGCCCGAATGACACTCTCACGCCGCTCGTCCGCGCTCATCCTGACCATGCGACAAAGTTATTGCTCAATCACTAACCAAGTCAAGTGGCGAGGCGAGCCGGGGTTGCGGGGTGGCGGTGGCCGACCGGCCACCGTCCGGCCTGCCCCGCCCGCCTCGCCCCAAGAAGAAGGGCGGCGGCGCCGTTTCGGCGCCGCCGCCCTGCTCGTTTCGTACCGTCGGCTCAGGCCAGTTCGACCACCGCGCGGGACATGCCCAGGACCTTCTGGCCCGCGCTCATGGCCGTCAGGTCGACCCGGACGCGGTTGTCGTCCAGCTTCGCGGCGACCTTCGCGGTGACCTCGATCAGCCCGCCCTGGTCGTCGTTGGGGACCACGACCGGCCTGGTGAAGCGCACGCCGTACTCGACCACCGCGCCCGGGTCGCCGACCCAGTCGGTGACCACGCGGATCGCCTCGGCCATGGTGAACATGCCGTGCGCGATCACGTCCGGCAGTCCGACCTCCTTGGCGAACTTCTCGTTCCAGTGGATCGGGTTGAAGTCGCCCGAGGCGCCCGCGTACTGGACGAGCGTGGCGCGCGTCACGGGGAAGGACGCCGCCGGCAGCTCGGTGCCGACCTCGACGTCGGCGTACTGGATCTGCGCTGCCATGTCAGGCCTCCTCGGGGGCGCGGGAGACGAGCTTCGTCCACGCCGTCACCACGTGCTCGCCGGTCTCGTCGTGGACCTCGCCGCGGATGTCGATGACGTCATTGCCCGCGAGCGACTTCACGGACTCGATGGTGGAGGTCACCGACAGGCGGTCACCGGCGCGCACCGGGCGGGAGTACGCGAACTTCTGGTCACCGTGCACGACGCGGCTGTAGTCCAGTCCCAACTGCGGGTCCTGGACGACCTGGCCGGCGGCCTTGAAAGTGATCGCGAACACAAAAGTCGGCGGAGCGATCACATCGGGGTAGCCGAACGACTTCGCAGCTTCGGGATCGCTGAAGACGGGATTGGTGTCACCCACCGCAGCCGCGAATTCGCGGATCTTCTCCCGGCCGACCTCGTACGGATCGGTGGGCGGGTAGCTCCGCCCCACGAAGGACTGGTCGAGAGCCATGACTCACTACCTCCTGTTGAAGGGACACGAATGACGCAAGAACAAAGACAGGAACGGGCACGGAAACGACACAAGGCCGCCCCCAATGAAGGGGACGACCTCATGACGGTGCCTGTTATTCGAGACTTCGCTAGGGTCAGCGGGTCTCGCGGTGCGCGGTGTGCGAGTTGCAGCGCGGGCAGTGCTTCTTCATCTCAAGACGGTCCGGGTTGTTACGCCGGTTCTTCTTGGTGATGTAGTTCCGCTCCTTGCACTCCACGCAGGCCAGCGTGATCTTCGGGCGGACGTCGGTGGCAGCCACGTGAGTGCTCCTTGACGGAAATTGGGACGGATGAACGCATACAAGAGTAGCCGACCGGGAGACCGACCCCGCAATCGGCTACTGTGTGTAGCGGCGACCGGACTTGAACCGGTGACACAGCGATTATGAGCCGCTTGCTCTACCGACTGAGCTACGCCGCTTTGATGTGATCAGCTCCCCACCCGAGGGTGGGGAACCTCTCTCACCAGAGCCCCAATGCGGAATCGAACCGCAGACCTTCTCCTTACCATGGAGACGCTCTACCGACTGAGCTATTGGGGCGAGCGATGAAGACATTACACGGTTGCCTGCCGATCGCCCAAATCCTTTGCGGGGACAGGGCTCCGAGGGGGTTCGCGAGCCGCTCTCAATCACCCCATGGATCACTTCCGACCCACTTCTCGGGCAGATTGTGGTCGGGCTCACACTCCGACGGTCGCGGATCGGAGCCTTGGAGCCCGTCGGGGCGCACGTGCGGGCGCTCCGGCGCATGGCACCACACCGGTACGACTATTGCGCTCTTCCGCGAAGCGAGCAGCCCCGCGCCCTAGGCTCGGAGCACGCTGCGTGATCTTGGGCCGCGGGCCACGGCTCCAGGAACCGCCCGAGCCACCGCAGGAGCGCGATGTCCGACAGCCAGCCGCAGCAGCCGTTCCAATCGCCCCGCAGCGGAGGCGGAGGCGGCAACAGCAACGCGGCCGCAGCCGAGGCCACCACCCTGCTGCTGACCGGGGCGCGCCTCACCGACGGCCGCACCGTCGACGTCCGCCTCGGCGGCGGCCAGATCCAGGCCGTGGGCACCGCCGGCAGCCTCCCCGCCCCCGCGCTGTCCCGGGTGGACCTGACCGGTTACCTGCTGCTCCCCGCCCCCGCCGAGCCGCACGCCCACGGGGACACCGCGCTGACCGCCGACGCCGACGGGCCCGTGTCCTACACCCCCGACGAGGTCCAGCGCCGGGCCACCGAAGCCGCCCTGCTCCAGCTCGGCCACGGCGCCACCGCCGTTCGCTCCCACGTCCGCATCGGCGACGTGCACGGCCTCGGCCCCATGGAAGCCGTGCTCCAGGCCCGCCGCTCCCTGCGCGGGCTCGCCGACCTCACCGCCGTGGCCGTTCCCCGGCTGCTGACCGGGGTGGCCGGCGCGGACGGGCTGGCCATGCTGCGGGACGCGGTCAAGATGGGCGCCTCCGTGATCGGCGGCTGCCCCGACCTGGACCCGGACCCGACGGGCTTCCTCGAAGCCGTCCTGGAACTCGCGGCCGAGCACGGCTGCCCCGTGGACCTGCACACGGACGGTGACGACCCGGGCCGCCTCGCCCGGCTCGCGGCGATGGCCGGCGGGTTGCGCCCCGGAGTGACCATCGGCCCCTGTGGTGGTCTGGCCCGGCTCCCGTTGGACGCGGCCGCCCGCGCCGCCGACCAACTGGCCGCGGCCGGCGTACGGGTCACCTGCCTGCCCCAGGGTGACTGCGCGGCCCTGGAACGCCGCGGCCTGCGCACCGCCCCCGTCCGGCTGCTACGGGCCGCCGGTGTGCGTGTCGCGGCCGGCAGCGGGGCACTGCGGGACGCCGGGAACCCCGTCGGCCGTGGGGACCCGTTGGAGGCCGCGTATCTGCTGGCTTCCCAGGGAGGGCTCCGGGCGGCCGAGGCCTACGAGTCCGTCAGCGGCTGCGCCCGCGAGGCCATGGGCCTGCCCGAGGTCCGGGTGGAGGCCGGTTTCCCGGCGGAGCTGCTCGCCGTTCGCGGGGACCGGATCGCGGGCGTGCTGTCCCTCGCCTACAGCCGGATCGTGATCCACCGCGGGCGTGTCGTAGCCCGTACGAGTGCCGTACGGGAGTACTGCGACTCCGCCGTCGCGGTGGCCCTGGACCTGCCCCGGCAGGGCCGTACGGAGTCGGGTACCTGAAGTTCGCCGTCCGCTCGCGGGCGTCGGCGCCCGGCTCGTCGTACGGTCGGGTCATGCGCATCGTCATCGCGGGTGGACACGGTCAGATCGCGCTGCGGCTGGAGCGCCTGCTCGCCGCGCGCGGGTACGAGGTCGCGGGTATCGTCCGCGATCCGGCACAGGGCGACGACCTGAGGCAGGCGGGCGCCGAGCCGGTGCTCTGCGATCTGGAGTCGGCCTCGGTGGAGCATGTGGCGGGGATTCTGCAGGGCGCGGACGTGGCGGTGTTCGCGGCCGGTGCGGGCCCCGGCAGCGGGATCGGGCGGAAGGACACCGTGGACCGGGGCGCGGCGGTGCTGTTCGCCGACGCCGCCGAACGCGCCCGCGTACGGCGCTTCCTGATGGTCTCTTCGATGGGTGCGGACACGCATCACGGGGGCGACGAGGTCTTCGACGCGTACCTGCGGGCCAAGGGCGAGGCCGATGACCACGTACGGACCCGGCTGGGCCTGGAGTGGACGGTCCTGCGCCCCGGTTCGCTGATCGACGACGCCGGGACGGGCCTGGTCCGTCTGGAGGTGCAGACGGGCCGCGGGGCCGTCCCGCGCGACGACGTGGCGGCGGTGCTGGCCGAGTTGGTCGAGACCCCGGCGACGGCGGGCCTGACCCTGGAGCTGGTCTCGGGTTCGACGCCGGTACAGGTGGCCGTGAAGGACGTGGCGGGCAACTGAGGCCGAAGCCCTGGCAGTCCGACGGTCCGACGGTCCGGTGACTCAGAACCCGGCGCTGATCTTGTCGTCGGACCGGCCGACGGAATCCTGCTGGTACCGGTCCTCGTACGCCTGCCGGATCCGTTCGATGCGCGTGCTGCGCTCGTCGGCGTCCTTCTCCGGGTAGAGCAGGACCACCTCGTACGAGGTCTCGCGGACGATCTTGCCGTCCTGGCCGCGCCACTGGCCGTACCCGTCGTGGAGGGTCAGCCCCTCGGGGAAGGCGGGGGTGATCTCCAGGTCCAGGAACCTCATGAACTCGCGTTCCTCGACCGGGTTGCGGCCGTCGGCCCGTTGGGTGCCGAAGTACAGCCGGGTCTCCTGGTAGGGCTGCCCGACGTCCGTGTGGAGGGCCGCTCCCACCAGAGCCGGAATCCCTGCGCCGAGCAGGGCCATGAGAACCCCACCGCCGACCTTCCCGCGCGTGTCAGATGTCCATTTCACCCCTGGTGAACGAACCGGAGCCGCCGACGTTGCGGCCGTGATCCGTGCGTCGTCCGGCGACGGCGGGAAGCCCGCCCGTCCGTGGTGGCGGGCGGGACGGGCTTCCGGTCGGTGCTGTGGTGCGGCAGTGCGGAGGTGCGGCTACCAGTAGATGACTACGTAGCCGTCGCCGCCGTCCTTGCCGCGGGAGCCGGAGTTGCCGATGGCCCGGTTGGTGCCGCCGCCGCGGCCGCCGTCGCCGCCCACGGCCGTGCCGTCCGGGAGCTGGACGATGCCGTCCGCGGTGCCACCGCCGGTGCCGTCGGCGTTGCCCGGGTCACCGTTGTGGTTGACGCCGCCCGAGGAGCACGTTCCGGTGCCGCCCAGGCCGGGCGTGCCGGGCTCGCCGGGACCGCGGTCCGCCGCGCCACCGCCACCGCCACCGGTGCCACCGGTGGCGGTGAGGAGCACGGTGTTGCTCGACGCCACGGTCAGCGACGTGGTGGTGCCCGCGCTGCCGGCGGTGCCGTTGGCACCCGGTGCGCCGCCGAGGCCGTTGGCGCCTCCGGTGCCGACGTCCACTCCGTAGTCGGCCAGGGGGGTGACCGGGATGACGCACCAGGTGAAGCCGCCCCCACCGCCGCCACCGCCGTGGCCACCGGTGTTGTTGCGCGCGGCGGCGGCACCGTCCGCGTCCGCGGTGCCCTCGGCCCCGGTGTTCGGGTTGTTCGGGTTGTTCGGGTTGCCACCGCCGCCACCGTTGTTGCGCGCGGAGCCGCCGCCACCGCCGCCGCCACCGCCGGCGCCCCATGCCTGGACGAACACCGACGTGACGCCCGGCGGCGGGGTGAAGGTGTTGTCCGAGGTGAACTGCCGCAGGCCGTGGACGACCAGGGGGGCGTGCTTCTTGTGCTTGTCGTGCTCCGACAGCGCGTGCTTCTCGCTGTCGACGGGCTTCATGTTCTGGTGGCCCACCGGCTTGGGCCCGTCCGCAGAGGCGGCCGGAGCCAGCGCGATCAACTGGCCGGTGAGGGCCGCCGCAGCGGCGATGGAGGCGAGCAGAACCCGGGAACGCCCCCGGGGCCGTTGAATCGTCGCCGACTGATGGATCAGGTTCATGGCTTCCTTACCCGCCGGCGCCGAGGGCTACCGCGGGATGCGATGGGAGGGGTGCGTGCGTCACGCGCCGCCCATCCGACCTGGCCGCGGCCTCGCCGGGGCGCTGGCAGGGCCGGGACTGTGGCCCGGTCAGGTGAGTAGTTCATCTGACCGGAGCAATTTCGAGGTGGTCGCCCGGGAACGTCGGGAACGAAAGAACCCCCGCTCACTGTGATTCCACAGATGAACGGGGGTTCCACTCGCGTGGCGGCGCCAGGGTTCGAACCTGGGTAGGCTGAGCCGGCAGATTTACAGTCTGCTCCCTTTGGCCACTCGGGCACACCGCCAAGATTTGCTGCCATTTTTTCCGCCTCGCGGCGGCGCTCCCTGGCAACGACGTAAACGATACCTGATGACCGGGGGTGCTTCACCACCGGATTGATCAGCGCCACGGGTGGGCGCGGTGGCTAGGCTTTGCCGAGCGGTCCGGGCATGTCCGGCCGCGCCCTCCGGGGTGATCGCAACCGACTTCAAGGAGCCACAGCACATGGCCGACTCCAGTTTCGACATCGTCTCGAAGGTCGAGCGGCAGGAGGTCGACAACGCCCTCAACCAGGCCGCCAAGGAGCTCTCGCAGCGCTACGACTTCAAGGGAACCGGCGCCACGATCGCCTGGTCCGGCGAGAAGATCCTGATGGAGGCGAACTCCGAGGAGCGCGTGAAGGCCGTCCTCGACGTCTTCGAGACCAAGCTGGTCAAGCGCGGGATCTCGCTGAAGGCGCTGGACGCCGGGGAGCCGCAGCTGTCCGGCAAGGAGTACAAGATCTTCGCCACGATCGAGGAGGGCATCTCCCAGGAGAACGCCAAGAAGGTCGCGAAGATCATCCGGGACGAGGGTCCCAAGGGCGTCAAGGCCCAGGTCCAGGGCGAGGAGCTGCGCGTCAGCTCCAAGAGCCGTGACGACCTCCAGGAGGTCCAGGCGCTGCTCAAGGGCAAGGACCTGGACTTCGCGATCCAGTTCGTGAACTACCGCTGACCCTGTTGCGCGACCTGCCCCACGCCGGCCCGGCGGTCTTCACCGACCGCCGGGCCGCGGCGGTCGCGAAGGGGGTGTGTGCGGGGCGTGTGCGGCGCACGCGCCACCGCGGCCTCCTGTGGTCACTTGGGACGCGATGAGTGCGCCCACCACGCTGGGTGGCATCACATCACCGCGTGGCAGGGGGATCTCGCATGCCTGGGGCCGGCACGTTTCGCGATGACTTCGGGGCGTCCGTGGTCGTCGCGCTGGTCGCTCTACCTCTGTGCGTCGGGGTGGCGGTCGCCTCCGGGGTGCCTGCCGAGCTGGGGATCGTCACCGGGGTCGTCGGCGGGCTGGTCACCGGATGGTTCCGCGGGAGTTCCCTCCAGGTGAGCGGTCCCGCGGCCGGTCTCACCGTCCTCGTCTACGAGGCGGTGCAGGCGTACGGCCTTCCCGCGCTCGGGGTACTGGTGCTGGCCGCCGGGGTGGTGCAGCTGGGTATGGGGATGCTGCGGCTCGGGCGGTGGTTCCGGGCGATCTCCGTCGCCGTCGTGCACGGGATGCTGGCCGGGATCGGGCTGGTGCTGATCTCCGGGCAGCTGTACGCCCTGGGCGGCGTGGAGGCTCCGGGGCAGACCCTGGCGAAGCTGCGTGGGGTGCACGAGCTCGGGTCGCAGGCCGACTTGGCCGCCGTGCTGCTCGGGGTCGGGACGATCGCCGCCATGGTCGCCTGGCGCCGGGTGCCCGCCCGGCTGCGGATCGTGCCGGGGGCGCTCGTCGGGGTGGCCGCCGCCACCGCCGCGGCCGTCCTGCTGCGGCTGCCCGTCGAGAAGGTGCGGGTGACGGGCGTGCTGGCAGCCGTGTCCCCGCCCGGCTGGGGCGACTTCGAGGTGCTGGCCTCGATCGGCGCGGCGGGCACCGTGGTCGCGCTGGCGCTGATCGCCTCCGCGGAGACGCTGTTCAGCGCCGCGGCCGTGGACCGCATGCACGACGGGCCGAGGACCGAGTACGACAAGGAACTCATCGCCCAGGGCGTGGGCAACAGCGTGTGCGGGCTGCTCGGCGCGCTGCCGATGACCGCGGTCATCGTGCGTAGCGCCGCCAATGTGGAGGCCGGGGCCCGGACCCGCGCGGCCAGGGTGCTGCACGGTGGCTGGCTGCTGCTCTTCGCCGTGGCGTTTCCGCGGCTTCTGGAGATCGTGCCGCTGGCCGCGCTGGCCGGGGTGCTGCTGCACGCGGGTTGGAAGCTGCTGCCGGCCAAGGCGGTGGCCGCGTTGTGGCGGACGCACCGGGGTGAGGCGGTGGTGCTGGTGGTCACGGCCTCGGCGATCGTGGTCACCAATCTCTTCGAGGGGGTGCTGATCGGGCTGGGGCTCGCCGTCGCCAAGGCGGCCTGGGAGACCTCTCACGTGCACATCGAGGAGGTGTGGGAGGACGAGGCGCTGTGCGTGCAGGTCCTGGGCAACGCCAGTTTCCTGCGGCTGCCCAAGCTGCTCGACGCCTTGGACGCGCTGCCGCACGGGCAGCCGGTGCGGCTGGATCTGAGCGGGCTGCGCCATCTGGACCATGCCTGTCTGACGGCCCTGGAGGGTTGGGAGCGCACACGGTCGCCACTGCCCGGCCGGGAGGGCGTCATCTAGGGGAGTTACCCTCCGCCGGTGGAAGACGAGTTGAAGCGCACTCTGGGGGTGTCCGACGCCGTCGTCGTCGGGCTCGGCGCGCGATGGTGGGCGCCGGTATCTTCGCCGCCCTGGCTCCGGCGGCGGGGGCGGCGGGCGGTGGCCTGCTCGCCGCTCTGGGCGTGGCGGGTGTCGTGGCCTACTGCAACGCGCATTCCTCGGCGCGGCTGGCCGCCCGGTATCCGGCCTCCGGTGGCACGTACGTGTACGGGCGCGAGCGGCTCGGGCCCTTCTGGGGGTATCTGGCCGGCTGGGGATTCGTGATCGGCAAGACCGCGTCCTGCGCGGCGATGGCCCTCACGGTGGGGGCGTATCTCTGGCCTGGGCAGCAGCGTGCCGTGGCCGTCGCGGCGGTGGTGGCGCTGACCGCCGCGAGCTACGGGGGCGTGCAGAAGTCGGCCCGTATCGCCCGGCTGATCGTGGCGGTGGTCCTGGCGGTGCTGGCCGGGGTGGTCGTGGTGTGCCTGTCCTCCGGGGCGGCCGCCCCGGGGTGGCCGAGCGGATCCCCCCAGGGGATCTTCGGGTTGTTGCAGGGCGCGGGTCTGCTGTTCTTCGCCTTCGCGGGCTATGCCCGGATCACCACCCTGGGCGAGGAGGTGCGCGACCCGGAACGGACGATCCCGCGGGCGGTGCCGATCGCGTTGGGGATCGCGCTGCTGGTGTACGCCGCGGTGGCGGTGGCGGCGCTGTCGGTGCTCGGCGCGCAGGGGCTGGCGCAGTCGTCGGCCCCGCTCGCCGACGCGGTGCGGGCGGCCGGGCGGCCCGGACTGGCCCCGGTGGTCCGGGTGGGTGCGGCCCTGGCCGCGTTGGGCTCGCTGCTGGCGCTCGTGCTCGGGGTGTCGCGGACCGTCCTGGCGATGGCCCGGGACGGTCATCTGCCGCGCGCGCTGGCGGCGGTGCATCCCCGGCATCGGGTGCCGCACCATGCGGAGCTCGCGGTGGGTGCGGTCGTGGCGGTGCTGGCGGCCACCGCCGATCTGCGGGGCGCGATCGGTTTCTCCTCCTTCGGAGTGCTCGCCTACTACGCGATCGCGAACGCCTCCGCGTGGACTCTCGATTCAGCTGTCAAGGGTCGGGCCGTGGCAGTGGTCGGGCTGTCCGGCTGTGTGGTGCTGGCGTGTGCGCTGCCTCTCGCGTCGGCGGCCTGGGGGGCGGCGGTGCTGGCGGTGGGCGTACTCGTGTACGGGGTGCGGGGGCGGCTCAGATCCGGGATCTGAACTCGGCCCAGGGCGCCAACTCCAGGTCGCACTCCTCCCCCAGTTCGGACTCCTCGCAGAACCACGCGGTGCCGTCGAGCCAGCCGTGCAGCCAGCTGGCCAAACTCGGGGCGTCGATGGACCAGGCGAGGTCCGGCTCCCCCGGATTCGGGTCGAACAGCAGGACCTGGCCGGTTTCGGACCAGCAGTCGACGCAGGCGTCCATGCCGCAGCCGAAGTCGGCCACGGGCAGTACGCCCTCGGGCCAGCGCCACCCGGAGGGCCGTCGTTGCTCGTACCCGAGCACCGCCTGACGCAGCGACAGCAGTCCTTGGCCGGGGCCGAATCCGCCGTCGCCGACGCGTGTGTAGAGCGAGGCGAGCAGGGGCGGCAGGGCGAAGCCGAGTATGGCTTCGGCGCGGGTGATCTGCCCGGTGTCCACCGGCCCCGGCAGGGGCCTTCCCCGCCGCTCGTACCCGCGCACGGAGGTGCGCACGTGGTCCGTGACTTGCTCCAGCAACTGCTCGGTCTCGTTCATGCGTTCATGGTGACGCACACCACCGACAACCCGCTCGGCCTGTGGACAACTCGGTCGAGGACCACGGCCAGGCCCTGTTCCCGCAGGTAGGTGCGCATCTCGGAGGGGCTGCGGGGGCGGGCGGTCAGCGGCAGGGTCCCGAGGCAGCTGTGGGCGCCGGCGGGTCGGCGAAAAGGTTCTCCGCCGACCC